>JANNUI010000500.1:0-6909 GCA_031395125.1 Chitinophagaceae bacterium
CCACATTCTGTGCCGTCATTCCCGGAATAGCATCAGGCAATACCATCAAATGATTTTTGGCACCGCCCAGTGCCAATGCCCTTTTAAAACTTTTTGTGGCACGCTGGTAAACGATTTTGGCCACTTTGGTTGAACCAACAAATGAAACGGCCTCAATACCGGGATGATCGCATATCGCTTCCACTATTTCCACATCGCCGTGCACAATATTGAAAACGCCATCGGGTAAACCGGCTTCTTTTAATAACAGGGCCAAACGACCGGAACAAAGCGGTACCTTTTCGGAAGGTTTCAGTACCATGCAATTCCCTAGTGCAATGGCATTCGGGATGGTCCAGTTGGGCACCATTGCGGGGAAGTTGAAAGGAACGATACTCGCCACCACGCCCAGCGGCACATGCTCAGTCCTGCATTCCACACCCTTACTTACTTCCAGTATTTCCCCGGTTACTAATTGCGGCAATGAAGTGGCAAATTCCGTCAGCTCTATACATTTTTCTATTTCAGCCACTGATTCGCCGTAGGTTTTCCCGTTTTCTTCGCTGCATAATTCGGACAGTTCCTTCAGGTCCCTTTCCAGTAATGTTTTATAACGGAAGAAAACCTGGACCCTTTCTTTGATGGGCGTTTTGCTCCAGGCTGGGAAGGCGGCCTTTGCTGCTTTCACTGCAGTATCGAGGTCTTTGCCGGTTGACATGGGCACATCCGACAAATGATTGCCATCCAGCGGGGAGATAACGGGAAGTTTACGGGCTGAAGAGGCATCCTTAAATTGCCCTCCGATATAATTTTGAACGGGAGAGTATTTCATGTTTTAAGTTTCGTTTTAATTCTTCGTTATAAAGGTTTTGAAACACGGAGACATGGAGGCACAAAGACACAGAGAAAAGATTTTTTGGAAGAAACTATTTTCTTCTTCGTGCCTCCGTGTCTTGGTGCCTTTGTGTTTCAAAGTTTTTTCCAAATTAGTCTACTATAAATATACTTAATTTAACGAAGTTTGCAATCTAAAGGCTTCAAGTTCAATGACCCCGGAAAGGAAAGAACGGCTGATGGCTGTGCTGGATAAACGGCAGGGCAACATCACAATTGTGTTGGAAAATGTTTTTGACCCGCATAATATTTCAGCGGTCATGCGCACGGCAGATGCCGTGGGGCTTCAGGATATTTATATTCTCAACAACAAGATACCACCGCATAAGAAATGGGGAGCTAAAAGTTCGTCCAGTGCTGCCAAATGGCTGACCATTCACCAGTTTGATAACGCTGAAGAATGTTTCTCATCACTGAGAAAACGGTATTCAACCATTTTAACGACCCATCTCAGCAGCGATGCGGTAAGTTTGCACAAGATTGATTTTACCAATAGCATAGCCCTGGTATTTGGGAATGAACACAGCGGGGTGAGTGATGAGATCAGGGCCCTGGCCGACGGCAACTTTGTTATCCCCCAGGCTGGTATCATCCGGTCGCTGAATATCAGTGTGGCCTGTGCGGTAAGCCTGTATGAGGCCTACCGCCAAAAATCAGAAGCGGGCCATTACAACCAGCCGGGTCTGGATAACGTCAGGTATGATGAACTTTTCAAAGAATGGGAAAATAATGGTGGGGAAGAAAATATTCAATAATCAACACTCAATACTCAATTTTCAATGATACGAACCTTATTTGTAGTTATTATTTTTCTCCTGCCTGCCTGTATAAACGGGCAGGAGATAAAAAGTTTGAAGATCACCGAAGTGGAAAAGCTGATCGCTGAAAGCAAATCGCCGATGATCGTAAACATGTGGGCCACCTGGTGCGGACCCTGCATTGAAGAGATCCCTTATTTTATAAAAGAAGTGGAGAAACACAATGCATCAGTTAAATCAGCTTCAGACAGTATTCATTTACTGCTTGTAAGCCTTGATTTCAAGGAGGCTTTTCCGGGGGACATTAGTTCTTTTGCCAGGAAAAGAAAATTCAATGTACCGATTGTCTGGCTGGATGAGACCAATGCGGATTATTTCTGTCCTAAAATAGACCCCAAATGGTCGGGAGTTATTCCGGCAACCCTATTTATCAATCATAAATCGGGTTACCGGAAATTTTTTGAGGAAAAGCTCTCCCATGAGGAACTGAAGAAAGAGATCATGGCTATACTTAAATGATCTAAACACTTTGCTCCGCTTCTTCCAGCTCTTTTTTGGCCTTTGCCAGTATGTACTGGAAATAAACGCCGGCCCCTAGGCTTATGATGGCCAGGGTTATTCCCATAAAGCTTTTGTAATAGATGGCCATGGCCAGTGCAAAGCCGACCAGGACCATAAAACCAAGGATGATGAAGCGGTTGAGGATCTGCCGGGATGACATATGTGGTGATTTTGGGTGAAGTAATGAAGTTACTCAACCGCTGAGATGCCTGGTACCGGGTATTCCATAAATGGTTGCAAAAAAAATCCCCCCGGCTGGCCGGAGGGACAATTATTTATTCAAAAGCGAAAACTTACTTAAGCCGTTTAATAGTGCATCCGAGAGATTTTGATTCCTTTACAGAGACATCTTTGCCAGTTTTCATTTCCTCCATCGCCACGGTAAGGTGCTTGCGGTTTACGGCAGCAGCATCACCGGGATTATCGTCAATTGCGCCATGGTAAACCAGTTTGTCGTTACTGTCGAAAAGGAAACATTCGGGTGTGCGGTTGGCGCCAAATGCATCCGCCAGAACATGGTTTTGGTCAACCAGGTAATACCAGTCAAACCCCTGATCCTTTGCATAGGCTTTCATATCTGCATAAGAGTCATCATCGCCCCTTTTAGCTTCGTTGGAATTCAGGATAGCCACGCCGATGCCGTTATCAAGGGCATACTTGCAGACTTCGTTAGTACGGTTTTGGTTTTTGATAACCCAGGGGCAGGTATTGCAACTGAACATCACCAGCAGGCCTTTACCTGTCTTTGCATCTTTCAGTGAAACCTCTTTGCCCGAAATATCCTTCATCTTTATCTCAGGCTGGGGAATTGGGGAGCCGAGTGGCAACGGGTCGTTAGCTATTGTAAGTGCAGTAGCAACAACTACTATAGGCAGGGCCGCAAAAAGAATCTTTTTCATTTAATGTGTTTTATTAATTAACCAAATTTCGGAAAATATGTTTACCCAGCATCACCGTTTGCATCATTATCTTTCCGTTCGTCTGCTATTTTTTTAAGCGAGGTGATGCTTACATTCAGTTCAAACCCAATGAGAAGGACAAGGGAATTGATGAATATAAGCACCATCATGATCAGCACGGTGCCAAGTGAACCATATAGCTGGTTATAGTTCCCGAACCGGCTCACCCACCAGGAAAAGAGCAGGGTCATCAGCAACATCAGTACCGTGGCCAGAATCGAGCCGGGGTTGAGCAGCCGCCATTTTTTGTCCACCGCAGGGGCGTGGCGGTAGATATAGGAGATGCAATAGAAAAAGAGCAACACCACCACCAGCCAGCGGGTATTGCTTATTATATACCTCAGCGTTTCATCCACAACAATCAGGTTCAATATTTTCCCCTGGGCTACCAGCAACGATACAGAAATGCAGACCAGGATATATATGATAAAGGTGATTTTGAGTGCAGAGAGCCTTTTTTGGAGTTCCTTACGTTTTCGGAAACCCATATAATTCTTGTCAAATGACCGCTGGATGCCCATCATGGCATTGGAGGAGAAGAACATGGATAGTACAAAACCCAGGGAAAGAAGGCCATTTCGGGGATTATTAATGAAGTCCTGCAGGAAACTGATGAGATTGGAATTGTTTTTCTCCCCCGGCACTACATCCCGGATAAGACTGTACAGCCCTTCTTCAAATTCTTTGGAAATAGGAAGCAGGGGTATCAAGGTGAACAGGAAGATGAAAGCCGGCGGAATGGCCATCACCAGGTTAAATGAAATGGCCGATGCTCTTTCTGTCATACCCACCGTTTTCACCTGTTTGATGAAGAACATCACCACATCATAAAGGGCGATGCCCCTGAAACCGGGCAGGTACATTTTCTTGCTCTTGCCGACCATATAGTTGGCTGAGGCGGATGAAGTGATCTTATGTTTGATCTTTTTGATCACTTAACTGTTATTTTTTCTTTTAGCTTCCGGATGGAATCAGCCCTTCTGTTTTGTTCGGCATGAAAGAGCCGGGCATATTTACTATGGTCAGCAAGGTTGCTGGTAAAAATGCTGCTCCCGTCAAATGTATAACTGGCAACAAAGAAAAGATAATCTGTTTGAGGGGCATTCAGCACGGCATCTATGGATTCAATGGAGGGAGTACAGATAGGACCGGGGGGAAGGCCTTCATGCAGGTAGGTGTTGTAAGGTGATTCCAGTTTCAGGTGTGCACCGGTAATGCGGCCCAGTTGAAAATTACGGGTGACAAATTTCACGGTAGGGTCGGCCTGGAGCCGCATTCCCTTGTTCAGCCGGTTGATATAGACACTGGCAATATTAAATTTATCATTCTTCCGGTTTGTTTCTTCTTCCACGATAGAGGCAAGTATCATAATCTGCCGTTGGGTAAATCCTGCTGTTTCAGCTTTTGCCATGCGCTCCTGGTTCCAGAATTTTTTATAAGCAGTATACAATTGCTGCATCAGTTTATCCGGTGTACTGTTCCATTTGTGCTGGTAGGTGTCGGGGATGATCACCGACATAACGGTGCTGGTATCTACCCCAAATTTTTTCAATGAATCGTTATTGTTCAGGTAACTTATCATCTGGATCGAATCGAATTGCAGATCAAATTTTTTCCCGCCCATTTTTCCTGAAAACAATTCCTTCGTTCTTTCTTTTACAATAGTGATTTTCACAAGTTCTTGGTTGCCGCTACGGAGTAATTTTACAAGTTGATAATGGCTCATCCTGTTTTTTATTTTATAACGGCCAGGTTTAGGATTTTTGAAACGAAGAATTTTGCAGGCCAATCTAAAATCATCCTCATTAATATAATTCAGATATACTAATCTTTCTCTTACAGAGATCAGGTCTTCATCTGGTTTGATATAAAAATATGGACCTCTTATATTGTAAACTCCCGGTCGGGATATTCTATAAGCAATAAAACCTCCTACTGCAAGCAGAAGCATGAATATTCCCCAGATAATTTTTCTCATCATAGCAAATCAAAATAAATTCCGCCTTCGCAATTTACTATTTCGATCCCGCCTAACCGAACCTGCAATAAAAAATAATTACCATGATGTACAATCCGCCTTCGCTGGTTTCTACAGGGTTGTTTTTACGAAGGGAAAGCTTCGGCGGACAAAGAAAAACCCCGGGTTTGTTCGCCGGGGGTTTCAAATATTGCTGTAAAACGAATTATTTAGGTTGTGTCGCAGGCTGACCGGTTGTGGGGGTCGGTGTAAGCGGAACTGCGTTGGCCGGTACCTGTGGCTGCGTGGATGCCGGAACTGTTGCCCCGGTGGCTTCCTTTGTCATATCGGGACCGCTGCTGGCGGTCTTTGAAATAAAGATCACCGAAAGCATGCTCAATAATGCAATCACGCCGCCAAAGATCCAGGTGCCTTTTTCCAGCACGTCCGTGGTTTGTTTTACGCCCATGAACTGGTTACTGAAACCGGCAATATTTCCGGCCAGGCCACCGCCTTTGGGGTTTTGTACCAATACGATAAGCCCCAGTATCACAGAAGCCGCCACTACGAGAATAATAAACAAAGTTGTCATGTCAGTTCAATTTCTTTAGTTCTTTAATTTTCGCTGCAAAATAAACGCTTTTAGAGGGTTCAAGCAAACTTAATTTGCTGTATATATCAATTGCTTTTATGGTATTTCCCTGCTTTTCCCATACCTCGGCCATTGCCTCGGTCACCACTTCACGGTCTTCCAGTGAATGTTCAGCCATTTCTTCTATTTTCTTTTCCACCACCGGTTCCGAAGTTTTAACAATTTCTGCAACGGGAAGCCGTTTCATTGTTTTAAGCCACTCCGTAAAGCTCTTCAGTTGCTTTCCGAATTTGTCATTGGGTTGCTCTTCTTCTTTCAGTTTTATGCCCTGTGATGCGAAATAGTCAACGGTATAATAAGGTTCAAAAACTAACTCATCTTTTGCGGGTGCCGCTTCAATTTTCAGGGCAGGTATCCCTGCGGGAGGCTGCTCTACTACAGGTGGTGCAGCATTTTCAGTAATAAACGTCACCGGCGGTGGTTCCGGGGTATCTGCCACAAATGCTACCGGCGATGCCGGAGTTGTTTCAGGCTCTTTTTCTTCCGGAACAACAAGTGCAGGAGCGATTTCAACACTTGCCGGCAAGGGTTCCGCATTCGTTGATATTTCCACTGTAGTGATTACAGGGGCAGAAACTACGTCGGAAAATTCTTCTTTTTTTGCCCGGATGATAACTGCTTTCCCGGTATCATTCAGCAGGTGCTCCACCCAAAGTGGGTTATGAAAGAAAAGAAATGTCTTTTGCAGCTGCTCGTCATATTTTTCAGGGCTGTCTGTCTGCATTTTTTTGGTGAGCAAGAGTTGTGCTGCGCCAAAATAGGGATGCCGTTCTGCAAACTGCTGCAGTTCCGGAAGGCTGCACTGCTCCAGGGTGTCTTTTTTTAACAGTGATTTTACCAGTTGATTGATCCGGGGGTTCATGTGTACAAGATAAAAGTAAGTTACCAGTTAGAGAACAGCTTGTTGAATATTTCATCGGTCAGTGTTCTGATCATTTCATCACCCAGCGAATTTTCTGCCTGCTGGAAAGACAGGTTGGCCTTGAACTCAAAACTCCGGCTTACACTATAGTCTTTGATATTATCCTTCTCCTTTGTTCGGTCGTTCAACGTGACCTGCACACTCACAGTAAGCCTGTTATTGGCCACCTGCTGATTGGAAATGGCGGATGTGCTGAAACTGTAATCAGTGATGATGCCGGAAATTTC
>JANNUI010000501.1:0-3882 GCA_031395125.1 Chitinophagaceae bacterium
GCACCCCAATAGGCAGGAAGAGTGTTTTAGTAAACCAGTGGCGTAGCCACGGTGCTATTTTGTAACTACGGACTTCAGTCCGTAGTGAGGAAAGATGAAAACAGAAAAGAGAGCCGTAGGCTCGACACATATAAAAGCAAACCTAATGGCCAACACCTACGATCAAATCTATCTGCAAACAGTCTTTGCTGTGAAATACAGACAAGCGGTGCTTGATAAAGCATGGAGAAGTAAGGTGCTGGGAGTAATAGGTAACCTCATCAATGAAACCGGCTGCAAAACCATCATCGTAAACGGGGTGGAAGACCATATGCATTGTTTTCTCGGGTTACGGCCTGCTGTTTCGGTAGCTGAGCTGATGAAAACAGTAAAAGCCAGATCATCCAAATATAGCAACGACCATACCCTTATAACGGAAAGATTTGAATGGCAGGAAGGCTATGGTGTGTTTTCTTACCGGCAGCGGGATGTGGACCAGATCTATAAGTATATTCAGAACCAGGAGGAACATCATCAAAAACAATCATTCAGGGATGAATACTTAGATTTACTGAAGGAGTTTGAGATCGGATATGAGGAACAATATGTTTTTCAGGAAATGGTTTAGAATAACATATTCTGGTGGGGAAGTGGGTTTGTTATTTTAGTGCCATCTTGATATGCGACGTGCCGATGGCACTCAGTGCAGATTACCGGGACAGGCACCGGAATAAATTCCGGTGTTTCAAGATGGAATCGAGCCTGCCTACCGGCAGGCAGGCCTGCGGCTCTGGAGTATGAAAGAAAAATAGTACAATAGTAAGCCAGAGGCGTAGCCTCGGTGCGATTTTATAACTACGGGTTTTCCACAGGATGCTGCGCACAACCCGTAGCAAAACAAAAAGAAAAGGAAAAGAGAGCCGTAGGCTCGGCACATAAATAGTAAAATGAAACTGACTAAAAAACTGGAAGCAGAAGTAATGCAGGTGTACAATACCTGGTGGGATAGCTATCTAAATGGCGATGTGAAAACGTATGATTCTTTTCTTGAGGATGATTTCAGGTTTATTGGATCTGCAGAAGCAGAAGCTTTTTTAAATAGAAAAGAGGCCACAAAGTTTTTCAAAACAACTGCATATCAGTTTGCAGGAAAAATAGAAAAGAGAAACAGTATTATAAGAATTGAGCCTGTTGATGGACTCATACTTATAACAGAACTGTCTGATGCATATTTCCTTAGTGAGGCTGAATGGGTTTTCTATTCCAAGTTCAGGTTTTCATCCCTGCTTAAAAAAAATGAACTTGGCTGGAAGTTTATCTATCAGCATTTCTCAATGCCAGATACAAAAACGCAGGAAGGTGAGACTATTGGATTTGAAAAAATTTCCATAGAAAACCTTGAACTCCGTAATGCCATAAAAAGACGCACCATTGAACTGGAATCTAAAAACAGGGAACTGGAAATTGAATCTTCTCTCGAACGGGTAAGAACCGTGGCCATGGGCATGAAAGAACCGGCCGATATGCCGGAAGTATGCAAAACCATTTCTCTTCAGCTGCAATCATTGGGTGTAAAAGAAATCCGCAATGTGCAAACGGCCATCTTTTACGAGAGCCGGGGCACATACATGAATTATGAATATTATGCAAAGCATAAAAAAACATTTATCACCGAGACCATTTATACCAATCATAAAGTGGCGAAGGCTTTTGCGGTAAAAATGCTGAAAGGCAAGGGTGAATTTTATATTACCCATATCAAAAACCAGAAAGTAAAAGACTGGATCGCTTACCAGAGATCCACCAATGTATTTATTGACAGGTTCCTGGAGAAGGCTGCTTCACTCAGTTATTACTGGCATTCACTGGGGCCCGTGGCGTTGGGCATTTCCACCTACTCGCCATTGAATAAAGATGCGTTGAATTTATTCAACCGCTTCCTGAATGTATTTGAATTAGCCTATACAAGATATCTTGATATTGAACAAGCCCTGGCGCAGGCAAGAGAAGCAAAGATTGAAACATCACTGGAGAAAGTAAGGGCACAGGCTATGAGTATGATGAAATCTGATGAACTGCTGAAGGTTTGTGAATCTGTTTTTAAAGAACTTCGCATGCTGGGTTTTAACGAAACTGATTTACGCAATACCCAGATAATAATTAATAACGATGATAAAAGAATCTACTCTGCATATCAGTATTCCGATTATATAGGAGGTGAAATAGCTGAAGTACCTTATGATTTGCATCCCGTCATACGTCTTTTAAATGATAAATTAAGGCAGGCAAAAGACGCATTTGCCGACATTGAAATTTCCGGTGCAGCACTGAAAGACTGGAAGAAATTTGTAAATAGTTTTCCACAAAAACATGATGCAAAACTGAATGCCGCTACGGAACTCCATTATTATTTTTATTCAGTCGGCATCGGCGCATTGGGTATTTCTTCTTTTAAATCCCTACCGGAAAAAAAACTGGAAATACTGCAACGGCTCAGAAATGTTTTTAATCTTTCTTACCAGCGTTATACAGATATTGCCCAGGCAGAAGCACAGACAAGAGAAGCACAGATACAACTGGCGTTGGAAAGAGTAAGGGCAAGGGGTATGGCCATGCAGACCTCTGTAGAACTGGGCGCACTAATAGGGACTTTGTTTACTGAATTGACAAAGCTGGACCTGGTGCTTACCCGTTGTGTTGTCTGGATCATTGATCCCAAAACCAATGATGCGGTTTGGTGGATGGCGAATTCTGAGGACCCATCCCATCCCATGAGTTATTTCATACCTTATCACCAGCAACCGTCCTGGCTGGCTTTTATAAAGGAGTGGAAGAAACGTACAGTAAAATGGGTGTATGATCTGAAAGGTCAAACTAAAAAGAATTGGGATGATCACCTGTTCTCAAAGACAGGGTTATCAAAGATGCCCAAATTCATAAAGGATGGAATGAAAGCTCCGGGCCGGGTTTTATTATCAGCAACTTTCAACAATTTCGGCGGAATGAATGTGGCAAGCCTGGAGCCTTTATCAGATGAGCATTATAATTTATTGTTGCGGTTTGCCACAGTGTTTGATCTTACCTATACCCGTTTCAATGATCTGAAAAAAGCTGAAGCACAGGCAAGGGAAGCGAAAATTGAATTAGGGTTGGAAAGAGTCAGAGCAAGGGCCATGGCTATGCACAGTTCAGAGGAATTAGCAGAACTGGTCGCCACTGTTTTCAAAGAAATGACACAGCTTGGATTTACATTAACAAGCTCCATTATCTGGATCAATGATCACGAGAATGCCAGTAACACCTTGTGGATCGCCGGCGCTGAAATGAAAAAACCGGCACAGCCAATCACAATCAGACCTTTTCACAACAATTTTTTTGAATCTGTCGTTCATGCCTGGAAGGCAAGAGACCCAAAATGGGTTTATACATTGACCGGTAATAAAAAGAATAACTTTGAAAAGGCATTTCTTAAAGAACTGCCTCATCTTCCGGATGCACTAAAAAAAGCGATCAAGACCCCGAAACAACTGGTATTCTCTGCCTCCTTCAATGATTTCGGCGCACTGGAGATCGTTGAAACAGAAGCCCTCGATGATGAAAAGTTTGAGATCCTGCACCGGTTCGGAAAAGTGTTTGACCAGACCTATACCCGCTTCCTCGATCTGCAAAAGGCAGAGTCGCAGGCAAGGGAAGCACAGATCGAGCTGTCATTGGAGCGGGTACGGGCCAGAACAATGGCCATGCATAAAAGTGAGGAACTGGTAGATACCTCTGTTATCCTGTTCCAGGAACTGAGGGCCCTGGGCGTGAAAGCTATCCGCACCGGGGTGGCGATCATCGATGATGAAAGAGAGATCATGGAGTTATGGTCATCGCAACTGATCGAGCAAAAGCAGAATAAGG
>JANNUI010000505.1:0-1929 GCA_031395125.1 Chitinophagaceae bacterium
GTATTCCACCAAGCGGGATGAATTTCAGCAACGCATATTTTCCAGCATTGATAATGATTTTAAGAAAAGAGGGCTCATTTTAGAACAGTTGCTGGTAAGAAACATCACCTTGCCGCAATCGGTAAAAGAAACCATCGAGCAAAAGATCAATGCCGAACAGGATGCCCAGAAGATGCAATTTGTGTTGCTGAAAGAAAAGCAGGAAGCCGAAAGAAAAAGAGTGGAGGCACAGGGCATTGCCGATTATCAGCGCATCATCAATACCGGGCTGACTGACCAGCAGTTGCAGTACGAGCAAATAAAAGCCTACCTGGAACTGGCCAAGTCGCCCAATTCAAAAGTGATCGTAATGGGGAAAGGCAATACACCGGTGATACTAGACACAAAAAACTAATCATCCTCCTTCTTCCAGGTGTTATACAGGTAGCGGATCAGTAACAGCAGCGAAATGAGCATCCCTGCATAAAAAAGAACCGTGTAAATAACCGGCTTCCCATTGCTATAAGCCAGTTCATAATAGATACCTGCGGTAACACCGGCCATCAGCCACAGCAGGCCGAAGGAAAGTGAACCCATTACCTTCTTCAGGTATTTTTTGACATCTGGATCCCAGCCCCGTTCCATATTGGGTGATTCTGGCCTGTAAGGTAACTTAATCTCCAGGTATTGTTCGCCGCCGTTCAACGAATGAGCAGCAATTTAAAGTCCAGCGAGTCACCGTTGAATACATTAAAATCAACCGGGTGGGCAATCCCGTTCACCCTTCCTTCATCACTGTGCTGCCAGAAAACCCAGCCCCTGCT
Organism: Chitinophagaceae bacterium; assembly: GCA_031395125.1. Taxonomy (GTDB): domain Bacteria; phylum Bacteroidota; class Bacteroidia; order Chitinophagales; family Chitinophagaceae; genus JJ008. The sequence goes on from JANNUI010000505.1 coordinate 804, forward strand.
GATGCGGGGTTGTTCGGGCTGATAATAGTGTGCTGCCCAAAGCGGGTAGCTGTCAAACTCGCTGCCGAGATGGCGGTTATAAAAATCAACATTGGTATAAATGATGGGCTTTACACGGTAATATGCCTCTGCTGTTTCCAGCCAGCGTTTTGCTTCCTTACGCAGTTGCACAGTACTGGTCCCATTGAGTTGCTCCAGATCCAGTACCGGCGGCAGGTCGCCGGGTTCCAGTTCCACTTTACCAATAAAATTCTCGGCCTGCATCTTTCCGTCTTTTGAAGCGATAAAAAAATGATAGGCCCCCCGGTAAACACCGGCTTCCTTTGATCTTTTCCAGTTGCGCTTAAAATGCGGGTCAGTATTACCAATTCCTTCTGTGGCCTTGATAAAGGCAAAGCCTAATTGAATGTTTTTTACTTTCATCGACCTCACTTCCTCCCAGGCAATAGTGGACTGGTATTTGGAAACATCTATCCCGTGTATGGAATAGCTTTCGGGAATACTGATACCAAATTCCGGGTAGCGGATAAATTTTGGCTTCCGGGTCTGTGTACGCTGGTATATCAGCCAGCCTGCTGTGGCAACAACAGCAACAGAAATAAAGAGGAGTAAAAAGCGGCGTAATCTTTTTTTGGCCCGGCGGGATAACATGTCGCTGTCTTTCGGTGGTAAAAGCATAACAAATATAACAGCCGCCGGTATTGTAAAATGTTAATTCACCCGAATAATATTCATCACTCTATTATCCGCAGCTTAGCATAGTTCAGCATGATCTTCTTTTCCCTGTTTTGCTCAAATTTTACTTTGGCTATCGGGTTATGCGCTGCCCCTTCCGGCCTTTTCCCCGAACTTCGTTCCCAAACTTCGCTGTGCTTGTTTGCCCCCGAAAGGGGAGGCCATCCACACACAGCCCTCACTTATTTGTAAATACCGATTGATTTGCGCCACGTCCTTTATTCAAGAATACGCAGCTTGGCATAATTCAGCATGATCTTCTTTTCCCCGTTATGCTCAAATTTTACGGTGGCTATGGGATTGTGAGCCGCCCCTTCCATTTTAATCACTTCCCCAAAACCAAATTTCTGATGCTCTACTTTTTGACCGGCCTGTAAATTGGAAGTATCGC
>JANNUI010000512.1:0-1868 GCA_031395125.1 Chitinophagaceae bacterium
GACCAAAGCAGTGGGAAGACGATGCGATTGCCCTGATGATACGGTTGTGTGAAGAATTCAATTGCCGCACCCATATCGTACACCAGTCTTCAGCCAATTCAATTGAACAGATTAGCAAAGCGAAACAGAAAGGCCTGTCGCTGACCGTAGAGACCTGCCAGCATTATTTGTATTTCTGTGCCGAAGAAATAAAAGACGGAAGTACCGAATTCAAATGTGCACCGCCAATAAGAGAGAAGGAAAACAATGTACAATTGTGGCAGGCACTGAAAGAAGGCATCATTGATTTTGTGGCCACCGACCATTCCCCGGCTCCCCCTGAAATGAAGGAAATGCAGTCAGGCGATTTCATGAAAGCATGGGGTGGTATTTCTTCCATTCAGTTTGCATTACCGGTATTGTGGACAGCTGCAAAAAAGCATGGTTGTAATCTGATGGATATCTGGAAATGGTTATGTGATGGCCCGGCTTTACTGCCTCAATTGAATTCAAAAGGCAAAATTCAAAAGGGATACGACGCTGATATAACTGTTTGGGATCCCGAAGCTCCCTTCGTCGTAACTAAAGAAATGATCCATCATAAACATAAGACCACTCCTTACCTGAATGAAGAGCTATATGGCGTGGTAAAGCAAACCTGGCTGAATGGAGAAAAGGTTTATGATGGAGGAAAGTTTTTACATTTGGGAAGAGGTGACATCTTATTAAAAAAAGAAAAGTAGCACAAAGAACACAAAGATTGACACGAAGGACACGACGTTGTGCACTTTGTGTTTCGTAGTGTACTTTGTGCTCCAAAACCATAAGAAATGTCAGCGCCAGCGTTTACCAATCTTACCGACCTCGCAGCCGAACGCCTCGGCGGCAAAGTGTTACTATGCTCCGATGACTTCTTTGCCGAAAAAGAAAACCTCATCAAACCAGGCCGTGGTATTTTCATTGCTGACAAATACACCGACCACGGCAAATGGATGGACGGATGGGAATCGAGAAGAAAAAGAACGCCGGGGCATGATTGGTGTATCATTCAACTGGCTACTTCCGGAAAAATCCACGGGGTGGATATAGACACCAATCATTTTCTCGGCAATCATCCGCCACATGCATCCATAGATGCTATTAATATAGTGACATCGCCATTCAAAGAACCGGAAAAGGCGGACTGGACAGAGATACTTCCCAAATCTCCCCTTCAACCCGGGTCTCAGAATTTTTATGAGATAACAGATCACAATATCTATACCCATATCAGGCTTCACATTTACCCCGATGGAGGGGTGGCCAGGCTAAAAGTATATGGCGAAGTACATAAAGACTGGAGCACGGTCGATGCTGCTGAAGTAGTGAACCTTGCCGCCGCTACCAACGGCGCCAGATCCGTTTTGTGCAACGATATGTTTTTCTCTCATATGGATAACCTGATCATGCCCGGCCGGGGCATCAATATGGGAGATGGCTGGGAAACAAAAAGAAACCGTACACCGGGTAACAGGGACTGGGTGATTGTGCGACTGGCCCACAAAGGAGTCATTGAAAAAATATTGGTGGACACCTGTCATTTCAAAGGCAATTACCCCGACAGTTGCCTGATCGAAGGATGTGATATTGCTTATATAGAGGAAAACAAACTTGACACGGATGCCATCCGGTGGACAACGATACTGACACAGTCAAAACTGAGCGCTGACCACGAACATTTTTTTGAAGATGAGATAAAGAATAAAAGGCCATTCACTCATGTCCGATTATCTATCTTTCCCGATGGCGGGGTGAGCAGGTTGCGCTTGTGGGGAAGAATTAGCCCCTGAACTTCGTTCGCAACCTTCTCCCGCCTTTCAGGCGGTATTGGTTGCCCTAAAGGGGGAACT
>JANNUI010000527.1:0-6147 GCA_031395125.1 Chitinophagaceae bacterium
GCTTATAGTGCTAGCAAGTATGCCTTGGAGGCGCTTACGGAATCTTTAGCACAAGAAGTGAAACCATTTAATATTAGAGTATCGTTAATACAACCAGGGATTATTGATACAAAAATGGCACAAGACATCAGTGTGGATAGCAACTCTAAATATCCACAGGTACTTCGTTTTGGAGCTATGTTCGAAGAATCGCTCAAACAACCAACGCCTCCTTCATTGGTAGCTGATGCAATGTTTGAAATAGCAAATGGTGACACATGGCAATTAAAACATCCCGTAGGGCCAACAGCACTTCCGTTTTTAGGATGGCGGGCATCTATGACAGATGAACAATGGGTTGATTGGAATGCACAAACTGATGAAGAGTGGTACAATGCGGTTGAAACAACTTTTGGCATGAACGTAAGGCGGGGAAAATAGTTAAACTGACAGTTTTATATAACAAGCACGAACGCACAAAAGGTTTGCCGCAAGGCTGGCTGGCGGAATAACAATCGGCTGTTGTACTACTATCAGCTAATATCGGGCTTGACCGAATTCTATTTGGCTTTTAGTTGTTAACTTCATCATATTTTCAATCGGCTTCAGTTGCCGGGCGGACAGTTATAAAATACCAGCCCTGCGGCAAGCCCCGAACGTTGGAAATAATTTAGACATCAAATCTACTCATCAGAAAAATTTCGGGGCCCTATAGATGAATAAGTATAAAACCTTATACAAATGGATGTTCCTCCCGATGGTCGTTATGCAATTGGGTATCCTCAAAGATTATTGGGGCGACTTTTCTGATAACGCCTGGTCTGTCCATATACATTACTGGACAGGTACTGTTTGGTATATCTATCTTATCATTCAGCCTTATTTTGCTACTCATGGCCAACTATCAAAACATAGAACGAATGGTATCATCGGCATGTTCCTGGCGGGGGGTGTTTGCATAACGGCTCTGAGTATGCTGAACAGAGATATCGTAACTGCCCGGAATGCCATGGAAATGCCAGACAGGTTTGGACCCTTTCAACCCTGGTTCTTCTTTGGTGTGGCTGCCGTAGAGATCGTAATGATGATCGCCTTCGGATATGCCGTAATAAAAAGCATCCTTCACAGAAAAGAAATGGAAAATCATGCCTGGTGGCTGGTGTCAACGGTGTTTATCATTATGATGCCGGCGCTTGGTCGTGGCATACAAAATGTATATGTTGACATGCATAGTAAAGAATGGCCAAACATTAATATCATGCCTCCATTATATTTAACCCAGGCGCTGATCATGGGAATGCTGCTCTTGGGTGCCTGGAAATACGGGAAACTCAAGCATCCTGCTACCTGGCTTGCTGTGGGCGTTAACCTTTTTATATTCCTGCTAGAGCCTATTGGAAGATCGGAAACTGCACAACAGTTATTAAAAGCATTGATCAAGGGATAATTTTCGTTTGGAATTAAATAAAGCCGAATAGAACAATCCCGGCCGCGCTGCGAGACTTGTCCAGAGCTAAGCCGAAGGATCTCGCAGCCCTATTTCATAGTCTTTGGCTATTATTATTATTACCTGGTGATGATCCTCATCCCCCCACCCCCTGCATTATTCAATCCGGTCTTGCTCAGGCTATAGGTAAAGCTCAGTAAAAAGAACTGGCGCAGGGTAAGCACCCGGCTGTCTTCAATATAGTTGTTGCTGGTATTGCGGCTGATGCCCACATTCCTGTTCAGCAGGTCCCTGGCACTTAGCTTCAGTTCGCCCCGGTTGAACTTGAGCACCTGCTTGCTGATGCTGGCATTCCAGAGCGGCACTTTTAAATTAAAGCCGGAGGCCCGCTGACTGTTGATCGTATAATTAAAATCCGTTGCAAAGAAAAATCCTTTGGGTAATCGCCAGTCCACCGAGGCATTGTAATCCTGTGAGAGGTATTCGGCCGGCGCTAGCGAGGGCAGCGAGTATTTTGTTTTGTTATAACTGATACCGGCGCCCACCGACAGGTTTAATTTCTCCGTCGGGTTTATATCAAAGCGGAGATCAGGTCCGAGTGTCAGTGTCTTAATGGTATTCTCCACCGCCTTGCCGGTAAGATCGTTGATCAGCTGTTTTCCTTTATTGTACCCGCCACCGCTGCTTAGCTCCACAGTGCCTTTTAAGAACCGGACCGGTATACTGTAACTGATATTGCCGTTCAGGTTATACACCCCGTTCACATTCACCGGTTTTGATCTTCTGATCCCGGTTTGCTGATTGATAGAATCGTAGTTGACGATCTTGTTTTTCACTGCCTGCAGGGTAAAGAACATAAAGAAGTTCTTGTTCTTGTAAGGGCTCAGCAGGTTCATATGGCCCTGCACCGTATGGGCAAATTCCTGTTTCAGGCCGGGGTTGCCATCCCGGATGTTCAGCGGGTTGCTGATATCGGGCACCGGCTGCAACTGCTGCATGCTTGGCTGGTTGGTGGAAGTAGCATAGGTCAGCGACAAACTTTTGAACCGGGTGAAATTGTACTGAAACCTTGCATTGGGTAAAATATTCCGGAATGTTTTGCTGATAACGGAATCCTTGATGCCGGTTGTGATCCTGCCTTCCAGTTCGGCCTGCTGCCAGCTGGCGCCTATCGCATAATTGTATTTTTTCTTTTGTGTACGCAACCGGATGCCGGCATTGGTGTAGCCATAGTCATTTTCAAAATCATTGCTCAGCATATTGTTCAGCTGGTCATACTTTCCGTTGCCTTTGTTATAATCCCATGTCAGTTTCCCGGAATTGTTCCTGCTGTTGCTTCGCCCGGCGCTGAATTCCAGCAGCGACTTTTTCCCAATTGGTTCAGTATAAACAACCCGCAGGTTATAGCTTTTGAATGCCCCCTTTGTTTCGCTGCGCTGGTTCAGTGTATCCCTTTTTGACAAAGAGCCATTGGGGTTGTAAAAGCTGTTGATGGAAGAAAGGCTGCCGTTGCCATCGCTTTCGTTCAGGCTGGTTTGCGCCGAAAGTGAGAAGGTCCTTCCCTTGCGGGCAAATTTCTTTCTCCAGGTGATGTCGTTACGGAAACTGTACCCATCGTTTGCCGATGTGATATTGCTGAACCCTTCATTGGTCAGCGATCGGGTGGCCGACAAGGTCTGGTAATCAGACTGGCCTTTGTTGTTGGTCTTTTGTGAACTAAAGGAAGGGGTGATCCGAATGGAGTTCATCGAATCCAGCTGCCAGAGCAGGTTCAGGTTCAGCCGGTGGTTATTGTTCAGGTTATCAGTATAGGAATTCTGATTATAGTATGATGTGACCGGTGAGAGGTATTGCCGCTGGATATGGCTTTCGGTTACCGGGTTCATCCGGTTAAAGAAATAATTGCTCTGCAGGTCCAATTTGCTGCCGATGATATTATTATAATTCAGCCCGCCGCCCCATGCAGTAGTGATGCCGCTGTTTCTTCCCCCTGTATTCATCCCCATGGCCGCAGCATCATCGCCTGAAACATTGATATTGATGTTTCCGCCACCGCCCCGCTGCATCCTTGCCATCTCCCCGGTGAAGTTGAGTATGTCCATGAAAGTAAATCCTTCGCCATTGTTATTATTGCCCATGCCGATGGCCGATAACTGCCTCGCCCCCTTGAATGAATTCACATTGAACTTGCCTTCATATCTTTCTTTGTTGCCGGCTCCTGCCATCACTTTCCCGAACAGCCCTTTCTTCTTGTCCCTCTTCAGTTTCAGGTTGATGGTCTTTTCATAATTGCCATCCTCGAACCCGGTAAGCTGTGCCTGGTCGCTTTGCTTGTCGTACACCTGTACTTTATCCACTGCATCGGCGGGCAGGTTCCTGGTGGCGATCTTGGGATCGTTGCCAAAGAATTCTTTTCCGTCCACCAGCACTTTCTGCACTTTTTCTCCCTGCGCTTTAATGGTGCCATCTTTCTCCACCTTTACTCCCGGCAGTTTTTTCAGCAGGTCTTCCACGTTGGCATTGGGTTGCACCTTAAACGATCCGGCATTGTATTGAATCGTGTCGTTGAGCAGCGTCACCGGCGGTGCTTCTGCTGCCAGCACCACTTCTTCGAGCACTTTTGCATTGTCGCTCAGCGTCAGGCTGCCAATATCGGCCACTTTACTGTTGTCAGAAATACTGAAGTACTTATTGCTGTTATAATAATTGACATGGGTGATCAGCAGGCGGTAGTCGCCATTGGCAAGCCCTTTGAGTTCAAAACGGCCGTCGTTGCCTGTCATGGTGAAGCTGACCAGCGAGGAATCTTTTCTTTCCAGCACCGTAACCGTTGCTGCGGCCACCGGTTGTTTGCCGATAGTGTCAAAGGCCACTCCTTTTACAGAACCATTTCTTTGTGCAGAAGCCGCAGTAGTACAGCCAATAAAGAGTAATGCCAAAAAGTAAACTTTCCCCATAGCTAATCGATTTCGGCTACGAAAATATTCTTACCCGGCGGTATAGGCGGTTAAAGGGGGTTGGTTTAATGTTAATGAAGGTTAATGTTTGAGTCGGGAGTCATGAGTCGTTAGTCTGGAGTCAATATAACTAATCTCTTCCTGACTCCAAACTCCGGACTAACGACTCCCGACTATTCTTTCACAGCACCCTTCTCATCGTCCTCCCTGTCCCGGTCATAGACCAGCACTTTCACTTTCCACTCCATCGGTGCATAAAATTGCAGGATGAGTTCCATTTTCAGTTTGGTTGTATATGCCGTAGAAGGTTCCGCATCAAAAAAAATGGACGTAAATTTCTTTTTTTCCTCCGGCGCCTCATACTTTCCCTTCAGGTGTATATTGCTGGCATTGCCGAAGTCCACCGTAAGATTGTTGAGCTGGTTGTACAGCGTTTTGAATTTCTGCTTCGCTTTCTCAAAGTTCTCTGTGGTCAGCATCAGGGCCTGCCAGCTGCATACTTCTTTTTTGGCGGAATAACGGGTGATAAAGCTTTCTTCAGCCCCGTTCACTTTAAAATTGCACTGGTAATCGGTTGACTGGGTATTTTCAGCGATCACCTCTCCCATCAGGTTGATGAAGCGGTTGGGATAATCTTCAATGACCTTCTTTACATCATTTGCAATGGCATTTACAACCGGGAGCTTCAGCTGTGCTTCCGGATAATGCGCCAGCAGCAAAAAACTAGTAATTAATACAAGTGCTTTTACGTTTTTTTTCATAAGTAGCGGAGTTGCTTCATTCATAATCATTGCCAATATTATTAAATTTACATTTTATTGTATACTTTTAATTGCCAACTATCCGTTAACACTTAGTAAAAACAAATCATATACTATGAAAAGCACGAAGATGAGGTATCACACCCAGGCGGCAAAGATCTACCGCAATCATTACAAACCTTCTTACAATATTATTCGTTTGCTGAAGTCGGTACTGGCCGTATTCATCCATGGTTCAGCTGCAGCATCCTCTGCGGTACATCACCGGCACAAGTAATCCTTCGACATACTCTCCAATGGAGTCCTTCGGACAGGATAACCGGGATGACATAGCTTAAGCTAATACATTTTTTTTCTAACCCCCATAATATAAAATGTCCAGCCATACGGCGGGACATTTTTATTACTCTTCGTCAGGGCTGTAAAATTATTGCATCCGTACATCTCTCATGTTCCTTTCCATCATGCGGGGCATACCCGGAATCGTCTGCTGTTGCTGGCCGCTTTTGCCGCCCATCCGGTTCAGGTTGAAGAGGAAGCTCACCATAAAATAACGCCTCAATACCATGCTCCTGGTATCCTGTATGTAGTTGTCGCCGGCGCTGCGGGTGATGCTCTGGTTCTGGTTCAGGATATCGTTCACCGATAACTTCAGTTCCCCGTTCTTATTTTTAAAGAACAATTTGCTGAAGCTGGCATTCCACAGGGGAATACTCTGGTTAAACCCGTCGGACCTTCCTGAATTAATTAAATAGTCAAAATTGGTAGCAAGGGTGAAGTTCTTCGGAAAGTTGTAAGATATATCACCGGAGTAGGTTTGTGTGAAATAGTCTTCATTCAACTGGTTGTTGATACTGTATTTCACATTATTGTAAGCAATGTTTGCCTTTACACCAAAGTCAATTTTTTCCTTGTTGATATTCACTCCTGCCCCCTGCGATATGCTGATGTTCTTTGTAATGTTTTGTATTGTATTCACCAGGCTCACATCCTTTACATAAGA
>JANNUI010000508.1:0-13133 GCA_031395125.1 Chitinophagaceae bacterium
GCGATACTTCACGCAGGTTCACCGGGTCGAGGAAGTCGGAAATATTGAGATGGTCCATGCATACAAAGCTAAGAGTTTAAGGAGGAAAAAGAGATAAGGAGCACACCCTCTTTTTCTCCTTCCTCTGATTTTATCTCTTAGCTTATCTTTGTACACTTATGGAACAGTTGCTGAAAAAGATAGATGAGTATAAAAAAGAGATAGCTGCTTATTCCGCACCGGATACAAAAGCTGTGGAAGAATTCCGCATCAAATGGCTGGGCACCAAAGGCATTGTGAAAGAGATCATGAATGAGATGAAAAATGCGGCTCCTGATAAAAAGAAAGAGGCCGGGCAATTATTGAATGAATTCAAATTGTTCGTGGAGCAGAAATATAAAGAAGTAAAAGCCTTTTCTGACTCACGACTCACGACTCAGGACTCACGACTTGATCTTTCTCTTCCCGGCGACGACATCCCCATCGGTTCCCGCCACCCGGTAACGCTGATGCGCAACAGGATCGTTTCCATTTTTCAGCGTCTTGGCTTTGCGGTGGCCGAAGGTCCGGAGATAGAGGATGACTGGCACAATTTCGGAGCACTGAACCTGCCTGAGCATCACCCGGCAAGGGATATGCAGGATACATTTTATGTGCAAACCAACCCCGAATGGGTGTTGCGTACCCATACCAGCAATGTGCAGATACGGGAAATGGAGAAAGGCATATTACCCATCCGGGGTATTTATCCCGGCCGGGTCTATCGCAATGAAACAGTGAGTGCCCGGAGCCATTGTTTTTTTCACCAGGTGGAAGGATTGTATATTGATGAGAATGTCTCATTCGCAGACCTGAAACAGACATTATACTTTTTTGTGAAGGAAATGTATGGTAAAGATGTAAAGGTCCGTTTCCGGCCCTCCTATTTTCCCTTTACTGAGCCCAGCGCCGAGATGGATGTCAGTTGTTTTATCTGCGGCGGCGAAGGATGCAGTGTGTGCAAGAAAACCGGTTGGGTGGAGATTCTCGGCTGCGGCATGGTACACCCCAATGTTTTGTCCAACTGCAATATTGACCCCAACAAATACAGCGGCTTCGCTTTTGGAATGGGTATCGAAAGGCCCGCCATGCTGAAGTATGGCATCAATGACATCCGGCTGTTCAGTGAAAATGATGTGCGGTTTTTAAAACAATTTACCTCTGCTATTTAATTACCGAGGGAGCCTTTCTTTTCAAAAAATATTTCATCCCCAGCTCCACGCTGCTGTACTTAAAATCCTGCAGTCCCTGTTGCAAGCGCAGCAGTAAGCTGGTTTTGGAAAATTTCTTCTCGGCATTGGCTCTTATCACAATAGGCTTGTCACCGCTGCCGAAAATATAACCGAGATATCCGGCGCAATAGCCCTGTGCTTTCCATCCATTCCGGTTCCATTCCAGGCCAGAGCCATAAAGAAAAGCATCATTTTGCCTGAATCTATCGTCATTGATCTGCCAGCAGTAAAAACCGGTCATCCCTATCCATTGTAATGAGGGCGAAAGCGGCTTCCCGAATGAAATGTCTATGTAATACCCCATACCATCTGTAAATCTCGCAGATGCCAGGCCGGACGAAGAAGCGAACCGGTAACCCGCCCGTACAGTTAACCGGATCTTCTTATCCAGTTTCTTCAGCAGGCGGATGCTGGTGTTCAAAATAATATCGCCTTTCGCTTTGTTGTGATAATAATTGGCATAGTATACATGCCTTTCTTTCTTGATGGCATCACTCATTTGATAAAACTCAACCGGTATATAAGCTATGTCAAGGGTTACGACATCCTTCACCAGGCAGTAGTTGCCATACAAGGCCATATTTTGTGTATTATCTCCTTTTGAAAAATGCAGCTGGGCCGTTGCGCCGATATACGTATTGCTGTCAACACTTCCATTGCCAATAAAAGGAATGGTCAATGCATTTGGTCCCATGTATCTTGCTGATTCCTGTATGTATTTGGACCAGTGGCTTACGCCATCCCAGTTCACCGTCCGGGCCCAGTCTTCTTTTGTTTGTGAATGCCCGTTGCTGAGAACACTAACAGCAAACAGGACAAGAAAGGTTTTCATGCGAAATACTAATTGTTGGTTTGTTAGTTCCGCAAGATAAAACAAAGAGGCTGCCTTTGCAGGCAGCCTCTCCAATATCTTCTTTTCTATCAGCTTTTCCTCGGCTGGTAAAAGGCCAGCACCAGCGATGCACCAATGGTGAGCCATAAACCTATTCCATAGTTCTTACCTATGGATTTTAATATGTAGTCAAACTTCACTCCCTCGATCAGCGGGCCGATGAACATCATATACAGCAACGTAAGCAGCGGGATCAGGCAGAGCAGGCCCCTGCTGAGAATATAGTTTTCATTATTCATTGCGCCGATCAGGAGCAGCAAGCCCGAAAGGGGAAAAAGCAGAAAAAGGTATTTCTGCCAGTCGCCCCCCTTGGCTGTTATAAAATCTAGACCACTTGCTCCCCCCCTGCCGGCATAACTGAAATAAGGCAGGAAGAAACCGGCAATTAAGAGGACTGCCAGGATGATGGTAAGCATTTTTCTGTCCATGTTGGTTGGTTTTAGGTGAATAATTATTTCGATACTATATATCGTCAGGTTTTGTTAGCTGACATCCGCTTATAACAGAAGAAGGCGGCGGCTAAAAATGCCGCTATGGCCACATAGTACCAAGGCGTGAACGCCAGGGTCATATTAGCCATACTGTCCCCGATTTTATCTAACCCTACTGAATCAGCCCCTTCCTTGGCTTTATCGGCTGCCTCCTTTGCCATACCGTCATTGAACCACTTTTTCAGATCAAACATAAAAGCAATCAATGCGCCGGCGCCCAGCACTCCACACATCACCCCCAATCCTCCTGATGCCTTACCCCTGGCGAATGATGTAAGCAAGCCCAGTACCGCAAGCCCCAAAGCTGCAAGAATGAAGATCCGGGTATTGCCCTCTTTCTTACCTCCTGTTTTAGTATCCATTTGTTTCATCATATCCTGTCCATAACCGCCGGCAAATTTCCATTCTTTGCCCAGGGCATACTGGAGACCAGACTTATTCATCAAAGCGGATCCGCCGCACTTGATCTCTGAAAAAGGAAGCAGGAACATCAGAATGGCAACAACAAAAGCAACAGAAGAAGGGATAGAAGTTCCGAACATTCCCCTGTTGGCCGGGGCAGGCGCATAGCTGGGTGCTGAAGCAGGCTGGTTGGTATCCATAATAAAATTTTGGCTTAAGGTAAGTGAAACTTGCCATAAATCACAACCTTTCATTCCACAACAAATATGTATGCATTGCCTCATTTGCAGCAGGACTGTAAAGTACCCAGTATCTTTACAGTTCTAAGGCGTTCAGAATGAGTATCAACACCATTTGCATTTGCGGGGCCGGTACCATGGGCAGCGGCATTGCACAAGCAGCGGCACAAGCAGGTTTCTTTACCCTGTTGTATGAGCTGAACCCCTCCGTACTGGAAAAAGCAAAAAAAGGAATAGAAAAAAACCTGCAAAGCCTGCTGGAGAAAAAGAAAATGCCCGCTGAAGAAAAAGAAAGGGTCATCCAGCGAATTCAGTTCACTGATGATCTGCAGACCTGCCTCGCCGATGTATTTATTGAAGCGGTAGTGGAAAAGCCCGAAGTGAAGGTGGTATTGTTTAACCAACTGGCTGAGATCAACCACAGTGAGTGCATTTTTGCCAGCAACACTTCTTCTCTTTCCATTACAAAAATTGCGGAACAAGTCCAGCGGCCCGAAAGGGTGATTGGCATGCATTTCTTCAACCCGGCCACTATCATGAAACTGGTGGAAGTGGTGAACACTCCGTTTACCAACGAGCAAACTACAAAAACTGTCGTGGAACTGGCCCGTCAAATGAACAAGATGCCGGTAATATGCAGGGACTCGCCGGGTTTTATTGTAAACCGGGTTGCAAGGCCTTATTACATAGAGGCACTGCGGCTGGTTGAAGAAAAACAGGCTGACCTTATCCAGGTGGATACACTGATGGAAGCCACTGGTTTTAAAATGGGTCCCTTCAGGCTCATGGACCTGATCGGCAACGACATTAATTTTGCCGTAAGCTGTTCTGTGTATGAACAAATGAATAACCCGGAACGACTGAAGCCTTCCTTTATCCAGAAAGAAAAAGTGGATGCCTGGAAGCTGGGGAAAAAATCAGGAGAAGGATATTACAAATACGATTAAACGTTCATATTGTCTGGCAAAATTCTTATAACGGGCGGCACAGGATTTCTGGGAGCTTATATCATCAAAGAACTGATTGAAAAGGGATATTCCGTCCGGGCACTCCGGCGTTCATCCCGGCTGCCCTCTTTTATCCCTGCAGGTATATTGAACCGGGTGGAATGGGTAGAAGGTGATGTGCTGGATGTGCTGTCTCTGCAGGAGGCCATGGAGGGGATAGATACTGTCATTCATGCTGCCGCCGCTGTTTCGTTCTTTAAAAAAGAACGGAAGAACATGTACCGTGTGAATGTGGACGGTACTGCCAATGTGGTGAACATGGCGTTGGAGAAAAATATAAAAAGGCTGGTACATATCAGTTCTGTAGCTGCGCTGGGAAGAACAGCCGGCGGTGGTCATGTAAACGAAGAAAAAAAATGGGAAGAAAGTAAAGTGAACACCCACTACGCCAAAAGCAAATACAAAGCGGAGCTGGAAGTATGGCGGGGGATCAGCGAAGGGCTGGAAGCGGTGATACTGAACCCCAGCACCATACTCGGGTACGGTGACTGGAATACCGGCAGTTGCGCCATTTTCAAAAACATCTGGAAAGAATTCAAATGGTATACACCTGGCATCAATGGATTTGTGGATGTTGAAGATGTGGCCCGGGTGGCGGTGCTGCTGATGGAAAGCAGTATCTCTGAAGAAAGATTTGTTGTGAATGGCGATACCTGGTCATTCCGGCAACTGCAGGATACTGTTGCGGATAATTTTCAGAAGAACCGGCCGGCCAGGGTAGCCACGCCGTTTTTGCTGGGCATTGCCTGGCGGATAGAGAAATTGAAATCTATGTTTTCGGGTACAAAGCCATTGCTCACCAAAGAAAGTGTGAGAGTGGCTGTCAGCAAAACATGGTTTGAAAACGATAAACTACTCAGGGCCCTTCCGGGCTTCTCCTTCACCCCATTGGAAGAAACCATAAAAAAAGCATGTAAAAAATACAGCCCCTCCAACCTCCACGCAGGGGAGGCTTAGCAATTCTCTCATGGTGCAACCGTTTTTATACTATCGGAGTCTAAAAAGTCCTCCCTGCGGGAGGAGTTAGGTGGGCCTTAGTATCTATCTTTATCCAGAATCTTCATCTATGCAAAAACACCGTTTAATTCTCCTGCTATCCTTTATTGGTTTTTCTTTTATTTCCCAGGCACAGTTTGTGGTAACAGGCACCGTGCTGGATTCAGCTTCCAAAGAGCCATTGGCGGCAGCTTCTGTATTTTGTCAAAACACCACCCTGGGTACTACTACCAGCAAACAGGGTGAATTTTCGCTGAATCTAAAGTCCGGGGGCTACGATCTTATCTTCAGTTATACAGGTTACCTGACACAAACGGTCCGGGTTTCTGAGAACCTGCCTGCGGGACAGGCAGGCAACAAACTGGAAATTTTACTGGTAAAGGAAGAGAAAAGCCTCGGCGAAGTAGTATTGAAAAACACCTTTGAAGTGGCGGATGGCCTTGGAAAATATGGTGATTTCTTTATCAAGAACTTTATCGGTACCACCCCCAATGCCGCCGGCTGCGTTTTGCAAAACCCTGAAGTGCTGAAATTCTATTTCTACAAGAAAAGCAACCGGCTGAAAGTGCTGGCAACCGAACCAGTGAAGATCGCCAACAATAAACTCGGCTATAACCTCCATTACCAACTTGACTCATTTGTTTATTACTATGGCAATAACAGCAGCACGTACCGGGGTTATTGTCTTTTTACAGTGATGGAAGGAAGTGACAGCCTTAAATATGTTTGGGCAAAGACCAGGAAAAAAACCTATGAAGGCTCCAAACTGCATTTTATGCGCAGCTATTATGACAGTAGTATTATTGAAGATGGCTGGATCATAGATCTGCTGGATGAAAAAGATGATAAAAAATTCAATAAAATAAAGAATGTGTACGATTCAGTCAACTACAACATCATTACCAATTTAAGAGATAGTACAGGGGCAGACAGTTTGGTATATAGTGTGGTTTCAGGTCCGGTTGAAGTTGAAATATATTTTCCCCGGAAAATAAGTATTACCTATACGACCAAAAGACCGGAGCCGGAATACCTGAAAAAAATGGGACTCCCGAAAAATGTACAGTACCAGATCTCTTATATTGATCTCAGGGATGGCATTGCTATCATGGAAAATGGCTATTACTATGATCAGAAGGATTGGGTTAACCAGGGATACTGGAGTTGGAAGAACATGGCCGACCTGCTACCATATGATTATTCCCCGGATTGATACACTGGTTAATTTGTTAACTGGTTAATTGGGTATTGGTTAATCAGGTAAACCCTGCAATCATAGCAATCTCCCCAATAAACTAATTTACCATTGCGAGGGACCAGGCAAAACCAATCAACCCTTTTTCCCCATCACTTTTTCCCATAACTGCGGTATCCTTTTAATCCAGACAAACTCTTTCATCTTCTCCCTTGCATCCTCAACCGGTGAGCCAAAATATACTTTGCCTCCGGGGATAGAATCTTTCACTCCGCTTTGCGCATAAATGACCGCATCCTTGCCGATGGTAAGGGTCTTGCTCACTCCGACCTGGCCCCACAATACCACATTGTCTTCAATTGTGCTGGCCCCGGCGATGCCTACCTGCCCGGCGAAGAGGCAGTTCCTGCCTACAATCGTATCATGTCCTATATGTATAAGATTGTCCATCTTGGTACCTGCGCCTATCCTTGTATCATGGCTTACCCCCCGGTCAATGGAGCAGTTGGCCCCTATTTCCACTCCATTTTCTATAATCACCCGGCCGCAACTGGTCATCTTTTTATAATGGATATCCCGGTTGGTCTTCTTATTATAATAAAAGGCATCGCTGCCAATAACTGTTCCAGCCTGGATGATCACTTCATCCCCGATCATACAATGGTCCAGTATGGTCACATTAGGATGAATGATGCAGTTCTTGCCGACAGTTACATGGTTCCCGATATAGGTATTGGGCATAATAACGGTTCCTTCCCCCACGGATGCAGAATCGCTGATCATATGCATCGAAGGGCTGAAAGGGCGGTAGTGATTGACTATTTTCAGGTAAGCCTCAAAAGGTTCATCCACCACCAGCAAGGCCTTTCCGCCGGGACAAGCTGTCTCTTTGTTAATGATGATAAACGTAGCGGCAGAATTGATACAGGTGTCATAGTATTTGGGATGATCCACAAATGCCAGGTCACCTTTTTCCACTTTATGTATTTCATTGATACCGGTTACTGATCCTTCTTTATTGCCTGATAAGCTGGCACCGATAATCTGTGCAATAGTTGTGACCGGAATGGGTTTTTCAAAACGCATACTGTTAATTTTTACTGTTAAATCATATACCTGTTCAGCAAGAATGCCGGCGAAACAGATGGGGTCTTACAAAGGTAATAACCTGCTGATTGGGGCTTAACAGTAAAAAAGGCTCTTTTTATGGCTTTATCCGGGAATAGGTCAAAAAAATTATTTTGCTGTTTTTCCGGGTATTCAGGCGTTGATTTAACGCTTCTGATGATGAATAGAAATCATGCTGCTGCAAAAATATATTTTTATTGCACCCTGTTGAATGAAAAAACAGATTCAATGAAACCCTTACCAGCCATAGGTTTCATTAGAATGAAAAAATAATGATACCCAATGATATTCATGAGTTGAAAGTTGTTCGTTGCGGTATGCTTTACTCTTTTGTTTGTTGTTGACCGCTGGCTTATCCACAGCAAGAAGTAAAATGTTAATAAAATATTTTGGAAATATTTTTTAGTTAAACAAAATTATTTTTAATATTGTGTCGGGAAATTCATTTCCCGGTACTTACTAACCCATCCATATAAATATCCCTCTCCGCAAAACGGGGGGGGATTTTTAATTTACCTCACCCTCCTTCGCAATGCTTCGGCGGGCAAGACTGACCTCTCCTTTCAGGAAAGGAACAACAAACAGCCCTGCTTATTGAAAAGTCTTTTTAATTTCCGGAAATACATTTAAAGATGCTTATTCATTTAAAGTCTGGTGCCCAGATTTTCAATACGGTATTAATCAATAAATAAAAATACCTTTACGGCTGTCTAAAAAAAATTACATGCTGAAATCAATGACCGGTTTTGGAAGGGCCGAAAAACATGTGGGTGATAAAACTTTTCTGGTGGACATCAAATCTCTGAACGGAAAGCAGTTTGAACTGCAATTAAAATTACCGTCCATATTAAAACCTTTTGAATTTGATATTCGTCGCATCCTGTCTGAAAAACTCAGTCGCGGAAGTGTAGATTGCATGATAAGCCTGAAAGACACCGGCAATGCCAAACCTGTTACTATCAATACAGACCTTGCCAAAGCCTATTACAAACCCCTTGCTGAACTGTCTGCCGCACTGAACCTCGACCCCTCCCATATCCTGAGTACCCTGGTCAAACTCCCTGAGGTCATAACTCCCAGCAGCGAAACACTGTCTGACACGGAATGGGCTGATTTTAAGCAGGTTTTACAAGGAGCCATTGCTAATCTGAACACTCACCGCCTGAATGAGGGCGCCATGATGGAACAGGACCTGATGCTCCGTATTAATAATATAGAGAAACAGCAGGCAGAAGTAATAAAACTGGAGCCGCTGCGTCAGCAAAAGATAAGGGAAGGTATCACCAAACTACTGGAAGATAATGTGGGAAAAGAGAACTATGACGGCAACCGGCTGGAGCAGGAGCTTATTTATTACATTGAAAAGATTGACATCACCGAAGAGCAGGTCCGGCTTAAAAACCATTGCGATTACTTCAAATCATTGCTTGCAGAAACCGAAGAGTCAAAGGGGAAAAAATTGTCCTTTATACTGCAGGAAATAGGCAGGGAGATCAATACCACCGGATCCAAGGCTTATGATGCCATGATACAGAAATCGGTTGTGCTGATGAAAGATGAACTTGAAAAAGCAAAGGAACAGGTGCTGAATGTATTATAAAACCAACCCCCTGAATCCCCCTTAAGGGGGACTTCCGGAAACACTTTACATTTGTAAAAACTTCAACCAGTTGAAAACATTGTTCCGGAATTCTTATACAATACTGTTGATTTCTTTTTCTTTTTTTTCCTGCCAGCGGATTGACTTGTACGAAAAAACGGCCACTATCCCCGGGCATCAATGGAAAAGCAGCTTCAAACCCTCTTTTATATTCATTATTAAGGACACAGCCTCCCCTTACCAGCTTTATATAACACTCCGCCACAGGGATAAATACAATTACAATAATATTTACATAATCCTTACTACACAGCAACCGGGGCTGGACAATACCTTGTCAGCCCGCTATGATCTTACACTTGGCTCCGATGAAAAAGGCTGGAAAGGGAGCGGAATGGATGATATATATGAACACCGCATACCACTTACACCGGCCGGTACTCCTTTTTACTTCAGAAAACCGGGAAAATATACTTTCACAATTGAACAGGTAATGCGGGAAGACCCGCTGGAGAATGTGATGAATGTGGGACTCCGCATTGAAAAAAAACAACCCTGATGCCTGCCAGCAGCCGGAAAAAATTACAACGGGCTACGATCATCTACTGGATGCTGCTGCTCTATATCATTGCGGCATTGGTATGGTGGTTTGTCTCGCTGGAAAAACAAAATAAACAGATCGCACAGGCAGAATATAATAACCTGCAGCAGCAAAAGGAATCACTGACGGGAGGGCAACTGGTTGAAAAAACGGTGCTTATCGAAAAGCAGCAGAAAAGAAATACCGCGAAATACCTTGCTGAAGGCGTTGCCTTCCTTATCCTTATTCTGGTAGGGGCTGCTTTTATTTACCGTTCGGTGCGCCGCCAGTTCAATATGCAGCAACAACAGCAGAATTTTATGATGGCCGTCACCCATGAATTGAAAACACCTATTTCGGTGGCACGCCTGAACCTGGAAACCCTGCAGAAATACAACCTTGATCCCGAAAAACAAAAAAAACTGATCCGGAACACACTGGATGAAACAACGAGGTTGAATTTTTTAACCAACAATATCCTCATTGCATCGCAACTGGAAGGAGGCCGTTATACATCAGCCAACGAAGAACTTGATCTTTCGGACCTGCTGAAAGACTGCCTGCAGGATTTTCGCATCCGTTTTCCGGAGAGGGAATTTAAAGACGAGATTGAACCCGGTGCAGATATCAAGGGCGATCCGCTCCTGCTGCAGATATTGATCAATAACCTGCTGGAAAATGCTATCAAGTATTCCTCAAAAGATACAGTGGTGACAGCTTTTTTAAAGAACAACAAGTCCGGCACAGCACTCCGGATAATTGATGAAGGACCGGGCATTCCGGATGAGGAGAAGAAAAAAATATTTACCCGTTTTTACCGTATTGGCAATGAAGCCACCCGGAAAAAACAGGGAACCGGGCTTGGCCTCTATCTCTGCCGCATTATTGCGCAGGGCCATAATGCCGACATTTCGGTGACAAATAATGACCCAGCCGGTAGTATTTTCGCAGTTGTTTTCCGTGTCTGACCGTCCCTGTCTGACACAAAAAAGAATAAATCAACCAAAAGTCAGGCGAAGACCGTCAGACTTTTTCAGCAATGGCAGATAAAAAGAACTCCATATTATTGGTTGAAGATGAAGAGAACCTTCATGAAGCGCTGAAACTAAACCTGGAACTGGAAGGATATGATGTGACTTCTGCCTTTGATGGTGTGGCAGCGCTGAACGCCATACAGGGAGAATACTTCGACCTGATCATCCTTGACGTAATGCTCCCTGAGATGGACGGCATCAATGTAACGGAGACGATCCGGATCAGTAATAATGAAGTGCCCATCCTCATCCTCAGCGCCAAAAACAGCAGCGCCGACCGTGTGCTTGGGCTCAAGAAAGGCGCTGACGATTACCTCACCAAACCTTTCAACCTGGAGGAACTTCTGCTCCGGGTGAATAAGCTGATTGACAAGAATAAGAAACTGCAGGATAAATCCACCGTAGGCGACCAGTATAGCTTCGGTGGCAATACTGTTGATTTCAAAGCCCAGGAAGCCACCCGGCAAAACGGGGAAAAGATACCCCTGAGCAAAAAAGAGACCATGCTGCTTAAACTGCTGATCGAAAACAAAAATGAAGTGGTGGCCCGGGAAAAGATATTACAGTCTGTATGGGGTTACAATGTGTATCCCACTACCCGTACCATTGACAATTTCATCCTGAACTTCCGTAAGTATTTTGAGGCCGACAGCCGCAATCCCAAATATTTTCATTCGGTGAGAGGGGTGGGATATAAATACTCAGAGTAGGGCTTTCTCTATCGCTTCCAATGTTTCTTTTGCCTGTTCCAGTAATTGCTGTTTATCCTCTGCCAGGCTTGCACTGGTGAACATACCTGCATCACATTGATCAAGTATCATTGTTATTTTACCGGCCAGTTCTTTACCGACTCCCCTTTCAGTAATATTATGCAAAAGAATTTGCCGGGTGCTGCCGCTGCCCGATAAAGCAAAATGCTGCCCGGCAAAAGCCCAGATCGCTGAGCGGAGTGCTGTGTAGAATTCCCTGTCAATGCCCCTGACGGCTTCATGTGCTGGTTTCAATAAATCTTCTGCTGTTGGTATTACCGGTTTCTCTATCACCTCTTTGACTACCAGCTCCGGTTCCTTCTTCCCGAACATCCAGTAGCCGATTATCAGCAATATGGCTAATACAGCAATGCCGCCGGCAATGCGGGCCGCCCTTTCATTTTGCGCTGCAAAAGAAGTTTTGGAGGTTTCTGCTTTCACTGTTTTTTTCTCTGTATTGCTGACAGTTACTTCAGGACTGCTGCTGCTGATCGTTCTGTAAGTATTGCTGTCTGTGTCAAAATACGAAAAACTGACCGGTGAAAACTTATACAGCCCCGGGGCAGCACATACAAACGGAAAGCGAAATATCCGCCGGCCGGCAAGCGGAGTTTTGTTTTTTTCCAGCTCGTCCCTGACGCTTGGTTCAAAACCTTCCACCCCTGCAGGCCATAGCAGCACCGGCGCATCCAATTGAGTAAAATTTCCCTTCCCTGAAAGGGTTATCTCTAAAAATCCTTGTTCATTTTTGGCTAACTGTGTATTGGAAACGGAAGAAGAAATTGTAAACCTTCCTGCAGCACCGGCGAATGATACCGGTTTATTTTTACCGGGTAACGGCTTTACATGCACCAGCAACGGGTCTGTGCTGGTATTGTTTTCAAAGATTGCTGTTCCTTCTGCAGCAGGCTCATCGGCACCAGATCCCATCATTCCTTCCGCAATTTCCTGCTCAGTTTTTTTATTCACCATGCTTTTTGAGAACTCCACACTGTTCTTTACTTCCATTGCGTCAATGATAAAGTCACCGGCCTGCAACGGGTACAACTGTACTTTACGGATAGTATGTACATCAAAGAGCCGGCCGTTTATTTTTTCGGTGCTGATCTGTTTGTCGGCCAGGTTCACCATATCATGCACTGTAAAACCGTAAAAGCCGGGATTTTTTACAATATCAGATTTTGATTCGAGTCTTGAATACAATTTAAAAGTGGCCACAACTGCTTCACCGGTAAAACAGCTGTTGCGGTCAAGTTGCACTTTCAGGAAAAGGTTCTCCCTTATCTTTTTATCCGGGTCCTCGCCGGGCCGCAGAAAATACTCCGAACTGAGCAGTTCTCTTTTTTTACCAAGGCCACTTGCTGCATCCTGCTGCGAAATCACCCGCACCATTGCCTCGTTGCTCTGCAGGGGTCTGTTGTTAAATGCAACAATTGCTGAGGGGATAGAAAACCTGCCGGGCCGGACAGCCTCCAGCGTATAAACGAAATTCTGAACATTTTTTATGCTGCCGGTCGTGGTTGTTGTCCCGTGATAGATATTCGGGCCACTAATAAACCTGAACCCGGCA
>JANNUI010000546.1:0-3249 GCA_031395125.1 Chitinophagaceae bacterium
GGCTGCAATTGCTGCCGGAGTTTGAACAGCTCCGCTTCCCTGGCCAGTTTCTCGGCATCGGTTTTGCGGGCATCATTTTCTTTTTGCTCCTGCTGTTTGTACCACAGCATGCTGATCATGGTTACGCAACCCAGCAGCAGGAGCAAAAAGAAAATGAAGGCCGGAAAACCGATGCAGAGAAACTGGCCAAAGAAGCGGAGCTGTTCAAACTCCGGCAGCAATTGCAGCCACATTTCCTGTTCAACAGCCTGAATTCCATCAACGCACTGATCGGCAGCCGCCCGGAGGAAGCAAGAAAAATGATACAGCAGTTATCTGATTTCCTGAGAGGCACTCTCAAAAAAGAGGAGACACAATGGGTAACACTGCAGGAAGAACTTCAGTACCTGCAATTGTACCTGGATATTGAGAAAGTAAGGTTTGGCAACCGCCTCAGCACTGAGATCAGCGTGGAAGAATCATTGGGCCAGCTGAAACTACCCGCCCTGCTGCTGCAGCCCATTATGGAAAATGCAATTAAATTTGGGTTGTACGATACTACCGGCGAAACACAGATAAAACTGTTTGCGATAAAAGAAGAGAATAATTTAGTGATAAGGATACTGAACCCCTTTGACCCGGGGACCTCTTCCCCCAAACAGGGAACAGGTTTTGGGCTGAAATCGGTGCAGCGCAGGTTGTATTTACTGTTTGCACGTACAGATCTGCTGGTAACCGAAGCCCTGCCTGCCGCAGGGGCAGGAAAAGACAATACTTTTATAACCATCGTTAAAATACCGCAGGGATAAAAAAATACCATGAGTAAAATAGTGATCATAGACGATGAACCGCTGGCAAGAAGTGTGGTTATGGAATACCTTCAGAAGCACCCCGAACTGAAAGTGATGCAGGAATGTGGCGATGGATTTGAAGGCCTGAAAGCCATCCAGCAGCACCAGCCCGATCTGATCTTCCTGGACATCCAGATGCCAAAGATCTCCGGGTTTGAAATGCTGGAGCTGATCGAGCAGCCGCTTGCTGTCATCTTTACCACAGCCTTTGATGAATATGCCATCAAAGCATTTGAATCGCATGCCATGGATTATTTACTGAAGCCTTTCAGTCAGGAACGCTTTGATAAGGCTATCAACAAATGGAAGGAACAAAAACCTGCCGACAGCGGTAAGGCCACCAGTGAGCTGCTGGAGTCTGCGGGGTTGCTGCCCGGCCAGAGTCATCGGATCGTAGTTAAGAACGGGAGCAAAATAAAGATCATCCCTGCGCCCGATGTATTTTACCTGGAGGCTGCTGATGATTACGTAAAGATCCACACCCAGGAAGGCTATTTCCTGAAGAATAAAACGATGAACCACTTCGAAAGATCGTTGGACGGCCAGCAGTTTACCCGTTGCCACCGCTCCTATATTGTGAATGTGCAACAAATAACCCGCATAGACCCCTACGAAAAAGATAACCATGTGGCAGTGCTGCGGTCCGGCGCCAAAGTGCCGGTGAGCCGGAGTGGTTATGGAAAACTGAAAGAAGTACTGGGGTTATAAAAGTTAATTTGTTAATTAGGGATTAGGAATTGGGTCCTTTGATTGAGGCTTTCCTGACCTTAGAAAATAAATATTTTATACGAAAATTTGTGCTGTAAACCCTATTTAACCAATTCCCAATACCTAATAACATAGATTAATGCGCATGTCTTCTTTTAATGATCCCGCCAGAAGCTTCCTTGATAGTGTTCGCAAAAACAAAGGCCTTGGGGTCCACATCATAAACCAGGTTTTTCAATTTGCGAAGCTCCAGTCTCGTGATGACAGTAAAAATAATATCACATTCAGTGCTGACTTCAAATTTGCCGGGAAGAAAACCCCTTTCCCCTTTGAAAACGGTGATACCCCTGCCCAATTTATTTACTAATTGATATTTGATAGCTTCGCTTTTTCCGGAAACGATAGTTACACCGGTATATGCCTGCAATCCTTCCACCACATAATCTATACAACGGGTGGCTGTGAAATAAGTGAGGATGGAATACAGGGCTGTTTCCAATCCAAACCTGAACCCGGCAATGGTGAAGATGATGATATTAATACCCAAAATGATCTCACTGATCGTAAAAGAGGTCCTCTTTAATGTATAGACTGCCAGTACTTCGATACCATCCAGGGCGGCGCCGGTCCGCATGATAAGACCGATACCGATACCAAGGAAAGCTCCACCAAAAATACTGATAAGCAACTTGTCTGCTGTCATTGCATAATTGGGTATCAGCAACAGGCAAATACCTAATAATATAACACTCACCAGTGTCCGGATGGCAAATCGTTTTCCAATAGAAAAATAACTAATGGCGATCAGTGGCAGGTTGAGCAATAGTATCACAAGACCAAGATTAAAATCATAAATCTCATGCACCAGCAGTGAGATCCCGGTGATGCCACCATCAAAGAAATGATTGGGTACCAGGAATAATTTCAATGCGATACCTGCGATCGTAACGCCCAACACGGTCAGCACCAGATCTTCCAGTAATCTTGCCGGTTCGTTCTCATGGTGTTGAGATAATATGGTCTCCACTTTAGCTTTTAACTCCAGCACCGTTTTTTGTTTCCCTTTATCCAGCCATTCAATAGCTGACCTGGTAAAATACCGGTGTGCTGATAAAAACTCCAGCTGCATCAGCTGCCAATCAGATTCAGTTTTAACAATACCGGTCTGTTTATATTCTTTAAACAATTTTTCTGCATTGACTGAATAACCCTCTTTGCCAAGATAAAACAGGTCTGCATCGGCCAGTATCTGGCCCAAATGACCGGATGGGCTTTGCGGCAGGCGGGTTGCCATAATGATCCGGCTAATTTCTTCTATCTGTTCGTTCGAATAGTTATAAGCCGGTAAATATTCCCTCGCCAGGATACAGGAAATCTCTTCATGTCCGTCGGCCTGTTGTAAAAAACCCGCATCGTGAAAGAGGGCCGCTGTTTTAAGCAGTGTAATATCATCACCGGAAATATTTTCTGCAACGGCCAGTTCCTCTGCAGCTGCAATTACACTCCTGGTATGTCCGGCATTATGGTAACACAAATAAACAGGCAGTTCTTTTTCCAGTTTATTTATCAGAAACGAATAAACCTGTTCGTATTGCATGAATAGACGTCTTTGAAATTAATCCATCACCTCATAGACCATCACCGGATTGGCTTTATTCTTCAGGCTTACCTCCCCAACTTTCCGGCAGTTGAACGATTCCTTTACTTTTTC
>JANNUI010000520.1:0-2898 GCA_031395125.1 Chitinophagaceae bacterium
GTATCAAATTCAGGCATGGCAATCAGGTTTAGAGATGAAGAAACTTATTTGTCTTTGTCCGAAGGTCCTATGACTCCTTCGGAGAATTTAATGGGGGGAAAGACAATAGGCAATTGGCAACCGGCAACATGCAATCAACAAAGAACAATAGCCCGTTGTCCATTGCTTATTGCCCTTTGAACTACTGCGTTCGTTTCAGGTAATCGTTGAACTCTTCCCGGAGGTCAACCAGGGTTTGTTCCAGCGACTGGTATTCATCATGAAGCGCCTCATGGCGGGCAAGGCTCTCTTCGTTCACAAAACCGTTAAAGGCAACTTTTTCAAATTGCATCTTGCGGTCATGTGTTTTGATGGATTGTTTTAAGTCGTGGATGTTGATAAGCTGGATGTGAAACTGGTTGTGTAAATGCTCTACGTCCTGTAATTGTTCTTTAGAGAGTGACTGGCGGGTGGTTTCCTGGAGTTTCGTTTCGTCTTTGCTGAATTCTTCTTTGTAAAGGCGAAGTTTTTCCCTCCAGGCTGTGCACTCGCCGGAGAGCTGTGAGATGTCAACCTGAACCATGGCATTTAAATTTAAAGAGTGATGAAATAAAGAAACTTTCTCTTTTCGGGGGGGTGCGGATTGGTACAGGTGCGATTCTGGCAACAGAAAGTTAATGCCAAATTCGGAAAAATCAAATATTTAAGATGGGTATTTATAAAAAAAAATGCACAGACCAAAGTCTGTGCCTGTTCAACCTTCCCGGCTCCTTAATCATTGGGGCAGAGCTTCTTCCTGTCGCTGAAGGAATTGATATAATCAATGGCGTCCTGGTCCTGCCGCACACCCACCCTGAACTCCGTCAGTTTCCATTTTGTCTGCGCCACTCCCTCCACATAGCCCACATTAAAGGCCTGCACGCCAAAAACACTGCTGACATCGTTGATGCATCCCAATACGTAGAAATGCGATTTGGATGAAAGGGACTGGTTGACCTGGTATTGCTGGCAGTATTGCTGCTGGTAGGTGGCCTTATTTTTCCAGGCAGTTGCTGTCGTGGAGGCAATAAGTTGTTTGGACTGGGGCGTTAATTGTGTAGCGCTTCCCTGCATAAAGAAATAAGGGGACAGCACCTGGAGCAGCACTGCCTCAAATTCCCCGGGTGTGCCGTTGCGGAGAATATTATGAAGGAAATCCACCATTTCACGGGGACTGGTAAAGGCCGGCACCTGTACTTGCGGCAGGGAGTTGATCTTTTGCTGTGCCCCCTGCTCATTTATGGTAAATGCCAGTGTCTGTTTTTCAAGATCCCTCACCTGTTCGGCTGAATAGGTTTGCCTGCCCATTTTTTTGGTGGCGGGGTCATCATTGCCAGGGGTGGCCAGGAAATCCTTCCAGGCAGCTTTAGGGTCATCCCGGTACAGTCGCAGATTCCAGATCGTCTCAATCGTTTCCACCTCAGTATAACTGATGATATGATCGAATTTCAGCTTCATTTTAAATTCCACTGAATTGGGTGTATGCCACATCCACGACGGCTCATCAGCCAGCACAGGTTCGTAATACAGTTTTACGATTTTCTGAAAATGATAACCGTAGAACTTTGCCCAGTCCAGGCTCAGCAGGGCATGGATCTCAGTTGCCGCAGGATTGGGGATGCCCATATACTGGTTGCTGATGGTACGGAACTTCCAGTAGTTGTATTTGCCTGTACCAGTATATTGGTACACCACATCACCTACCACCACCAGGTCCACTCCCGGGTAATCACTTTTCCTGACCACTTCCACCCCCCTCACCCATTCCCAGTTGCCGATATCGCTGTTCCACTGCCGGGTGCCTGTGGTTTTAGTGAATTTGATGGTCTTGGTTCCGGCATTTGTTATCTGCTTTTTGATCTCTGATTCGGTGGGCTGGGCGGCCAGCCATTGAGTTATCAAAAAAAGAGAAAGAAATGCTGCCCCAATTTTTGTGATCATGACAGTCATATTTAAATCTTAAGATACGGTTTTTCGGGAAACAGGTATAGGCTGGTTTATGCATAGGGTCTTACCCGATAGTCCTGAGTTTAACGAAGGATCGGGTTTGATTTTTTGCCACTAAGACCTGAAGGCTCAAAGTTTCACAAAGCTGCCTTCGTGAGGCCTCAGTGACCGGATAGCTATCGGGTGTGACACTATCCTTTTATGGCCCGGGTTTGTAAGTGAACAGGTCGGATGGCTTATATTCGCAGTCCCAATATTGTGAACAGTGATCTCCCCAAATACCATACAACAGATCCTTGGCCGTCTTGATATTATTGATGTCATTGGTGGGTTTGTAAAGCTTAAAAAAAGGGGCACCAATTATCTTGGTCTCTGCCCTTTTCACAACGAAAAGACCCCTTCTTTTACGGTATCTCCCACCAAAGAACTGTACAAATGTTTCGGCTGCGGCCGCAGCGGTAATGCCGTGAGTTTCCTGATGGAGCATGAGAAATACAGCTACCCCGAAGCCCTGCGCTGGCTGGCCAACAAATACGGGATTGAGATCGAAGAGACTTATCAGTCAGACGAACAACGGCAGCAGGTTCAGGCGGCCGACAGTTTATATATTATCAACAGTTTTGCACAGCAGTTCTTTTCGCAGCAGTTATTTGAGACCGAAGAAGGACAGGATATAGCCCTTGCTTATTTTAAAGAAAGGGGTTTCAGGGAAGATGTTATTAAAAAATTCCAGTTAGGTTATTCACCCGAACAGCGGGATGCATTTACAAAAGAAGCTGTCGCCAAACAATACAACCCAGACTTACTGATACGATCGGGGCTTGTCGCCAGCCGCAACGACCAGTTGGTCGACAATTACCGGGGCCGTGTGATCTTTCCGGTCCACAATCACAGTGGCAAAGTGCTGGGTTTTGGCGCCCGGGTCTTAAAAAG
>JANNUI010000004.1:0-3040 GCA_031395125.1 Chitinophagaceae bacterium
ATAAGCTGCCTGCATATGAACCCCGGTGCAGCGGGAAGGCATGGCTGGCATAAAGTAAGGACGATCATCCGGTTTGCCATTGATGGAAAGGAGATAAAAAATTGCGAAGTGATTGAACTGGGGAAGCGGTAAGCCCCCCTATGAACTTCGTTCCCACCCTTCGTTTCACTCGGTTGTCCCGCAAAGGGGGACTTTGAAACCTCAAATTTAAAATAGTTTTACTTTATTAATCATTTGTTTCAGATTGAATAAACAATCCGCAACTAACGGGGTTGTTCTGACTTCCGACTTCTGTATTACAAGCCCGGGAACCATGCCCTGCCTGAACCCACGGCCCGGAATGGCCAGGGAATGGAAATAAGGATGATCAGCAAGGCCAATCCATATAATAGCAGTGTTCTCTTGTGCTTCTGGGCGTCCGTTACATCCTTTTTAGAATAATTATACCCCATATGGATCAGGATGATCGCCACCAGCATCGCAATGGTATGTTCTGCCACAAAAAAGCGAAGGCCTGGGTTCTTCATCACATTTCCAAAGCCACTGTCCTGAATACTTTTTAAACCCCATGGCCCGGTAAACCACTGGTACAAACCGACGACCAGCATTACATCCGCACAGATCATCAGGAAGAGGCCGGTCTTTTTATGACCTGCTGTAAAGGCTTTATTCCTGTCAGCAAAACTTTTGTAAATGGCCACTAATAATAAGATAAGAATTGCCCAGCGCAAGAAACTGTGCAGGTGAATCATACCGTTGTACATATAAACAGTTTAAAGTTTCAGTTTTGCCCGAAGGTCAAATGACTCCTTTGGAGACTCCTTCGGAGAAGTTTAAAGTTAGGTTTTCCCAATTAAAAACAACCTTAAACATTAAACTATTACAACCTTAAACTGGTCATTCCACCCAGTCTGCTATAAATACATTGGTATCCCTGGTGCCGCCGTTATTGCGGTTGCTGCAGAAGACAATTTTCTTTCCGTCTGGAGAAAACATGGGGAAGGCATCGAAGCCTTTGTCACGGCTTATCTTCTGCAGGTTGCTGCCGTCCTCATTAATAGTGTAGAGATTAAAAGGAAATCCTCTCTTGTATTCATGATTGGAAGCAAAAATGATCCGCTTATTATCGGGCATATAGGCCGGCGCCCAGTTGGCCTGGCCATAAGAGGTGACCTGGCGGGCATTGCTGCCATCTGCATTGGACACCCACACTTCCATGTTGGTAGGGGCAACTAAGTTCTCCGCCAGCAGGTCTTTGTATTCTTTGATCTCCGCCTCTGTTTTCGGGCGGCTGGCCCTCCAGATCAGTTTAGTACCATCCGGACTGAACCAGGCGCCGCCGTCATAACCTACTGTATGGGTGATTCGTTGCTCTTTGCCCAACTCAAGATCCATAATGTATAACTCAATATCACCGTCCCTGGTGCTGGTGTAGAGCATTTTCTTCCCGTCCGGTGATAAGGTTGCTTCTGCATCATAGCCTTTGGAGTGGGTCAGTTGCTTTACAATTTTTCCGTCGAGGTCAGCCATGAAGATGTCATAGCTGTTATACAAGGGCCAGATATATTTATTGCCATACTTTGCCCTGTCGGGTGTGGGTGGGCAGGCATCAGCACCCAGGTGGGTGGATGCATAAATAATATGCTTGCCATCTTTAGTAAAAAAAGGACAGGTCGTCCGGCCTTTCCCGGTGCTCACCATTTTGTAAACAAATTTTCCGCCATTCTTTTTAGGAACCCTTCCCATAAATATCTGGTCGCAAGGCACCCCATCCCTGGTGCTCGTGCGCTGAAACACCAGCCATTTGCTGTCGTAGCTCCAGTAAGCTTCTGCATTATCTCCGCCAAAAGTCAGCTGCTGAATATTTTTAAAATGAGCTTCTTCAGGATAGCGTAAGGTATCAGGAGTTGCTGTTGCATTACCAGTTAGCTTTGCACTGTTGTTACAGCCAGCAACCAATAAAGCGATACCAAGGAAGGAACCAATAATTTTTCTCATTTCTTTTCGTTTTATTCACGCCTGCCTGCCGGTAGGCAGGGCTGCAAAGTTATTTTTGCAGGGCCCTCCTTTTGTCAGGGGATTGTCATACCTCTTAAATCACATCGCCTCATGTATAAAGTTGCGAAAATAACGGTTGCCGCTATTGGATGTATGATCCTGATCAGCGGTTGTTATGATAATGAAACAGCATCGCCCTATGAAAAAATACTCAGCCGTCCTCCTTTTGCATCCCTTTCGGACAGTATCAAAAACGATGCAACAAACCACGAACTTTGGTTTCGCCGTGCCGTACTGCTGAATAGCAACAACCTGCCCGAACCGGCCCTTGCTGATTTCGAAAAAGCATGGTCGCTGAAAAGAGAAGAAAAATATGCGGTAGCGATCGGAACGCTATTACTGGAGAAGAAACCGGATTCCGCTATACAATTTTTGAATGCTGCGCTGAAAGAGATCCCTAACAGTTTCCTGTTGCGGCTTGGTCTTGCCCGGAGCTATACTGCCCAAAACAAACCCGATGATGCATTGAGTATCTGTAATGATATCCTGGCGAAGAATCCCGGGCAGGTGGATGTGCTGAAACTGAAAGCTGATCTCCTGGACAAAAAAGGGTTAGGCGACGAGGCCACAGCCATTTTGGAGAATGCCTACCGCATCACGCCTTTTGATGTAGAGCTGAATTATGTATTGGCTCTCCGGTATGCTGAATCGAAAAACCCGAAGTTGATCGCCCTTTGTGATTCACTGATTAAAGCAGATACAGAAGGGGCCCATGCGGAGCCTTATTACTATAAAGGCATTTATTACTCCAATACCGGCGATAAAGGAAAAGCCCTGTCCCTGTTTGATGAAGCTGTTCAACATGATTATTATTTTTTAGATGGCTACATTGAAAAAGGCAGTATTTTATACGAAATGAAAAAGTATAACGATGCTCTGGGGACATTTAACCTGGCACTAACCATTTCCCCGCAGTTTGCAGATGCCTGGTACTGGATCGCCAAATGCCAGGAAGCCACCGGCAAAAAAGAAGAGGCCAGGG
>JANNUI010000009.1:0-2873 GCA_031395125.1 Chitinophagaceae bacterium
CAATGGAACGACGATACAGTTGAAAGTGGCGGTGTGATAACCTCCGTGCCCTCCGTGGAAAAACTCAGTGCCCTCTGTGGTAAAAAAAATAAACCACAGAGGACACAGTAAAAATACAGCACAGAGAACACAGAGATTTTAGTATGAATATTAAAGTAACCATATTTGAAGATAACAACAGCCTGCGTAACAGCCTTTATCAGCTAATAAATGGCAGCGATGGTTTTAAGTGTGTAGGCGCATTTGAAGATTGCCTTGATCTTTTTAAAAATATTGAAGACACAAAGCCTGATGTGGTGCTGATGGATATTGAAATGCCGGGTATAAACGGCATTGAAGCGGTCAGCATGTTACGGGAAAAATACCCAGCCCTGAAGATCCTGATGCAAACGATCTTTGAAGACAATAAAAAAATATTTAATTCCATTCTTGCCGGGGCATCAGGTTATATTTTAAAAAGCACTTCACCTTCACGGTACCTGGACTTCATAAAAGAAACTTATGAAGGTGGCGCACCCATGAGTCCTACCGTTGCCACAAAAGTTTTGAAGATGATGGCTGAGCAATCTCCTTCTGCAAAAGTGAATAGCTTCAATCTTTCTGAAAGAGAAAAAGAAATTCTTTCCTGCCTGGTTAAAGGAATGAGCTATAAACTAATTGCGGATGCTTGTTTTATCAGTATTGACACGGTGAGGGGGCATATCCGCCATATTTATGAGAAACTGCATGTACACTCCAAAAGCGAAGCTGTGGCCACAGCTATAAAGGGCAGGATTGTTTAATTCCAAGGGTAATGCAATGGGTAAAAAATTTGATCCAGTATTAGATGCGAGTTCAGTTCTCCACTACCTCAGCAGCACCAGTTTCTCTGCTCCCCACTTATTATCTTCCGTAATGTACTTTACTAAATAAGTGCCGGAAGGATACCTGCCAATATCCACCTGCCATCTCCCCTTCTTGTCAGCAGCAAGCCGCATCAGTATCTTACCGGTAAAGTCGGTAATAAAGATCTCTTTAATGTCTTTTTTGCTTTCGATAGTGAACAGGCCTGAAGTTGGATTAGGATACAGTTTTACGGAAAGTATATTCCCTGGTTGTTTCACTGGTTGCTGCACCGTGGTCTTTTCATCCGCCGCACAATCTTTTGCATAGAGGTATTGTCCGATAATTCGCTGCAACAGATTCCCAAGCAGTTCCACTTCATACTTATCCGTGGTGGGTTCAATATGACTTCCCCCCACACCGCTATGATTAGTGAGAAAAGCATAGGTACCGTTGGTGGCCAGGGCCATGGAGCGGAGTAAAAATTCGGTTGACTTATCGGTACCACTGCAGGCCACCGGCACAATACGGATGCCTTTAGCAGCGGCTTTCAGTGTCAGTTGTCTTATTCTTTCCTTTGCTTCGTTGTGCGGAGGTGCATCGAGGATCAGAAACAGCAATCTTGTCCTTGCTTGGGGGTTCCACTCAAGGCTGTCAAGGGCCATTCTCAATGCATCATCCACCGCTTCGGGTGTATCGCCGCCACCGCCGGCTTTTTGTAGTTTGATGAAGTTGAGTGTTTTCAGCAGGTCCTCATGAAAAGCTGCTTTCTTTGCCAGGTACTCGTCGCCTTTATCCCGGTAGAAAACGGATGCGGCCCGCAATGAAAGTGATCTGTGTTTTTCCATTGTCTGCTGTATCACATCCTCCAGCTCCAATTTCAGGAATTCGATCTCATCACCCATACTGCCGGTGGCATCCACTACAAAAGCAATGTCCACATCGGCCGTAACGCCACAACTGCGGTCAACGGTCAACAGGTTTACCCCATTGCTGAATGCTGAGGGTTGCTGCACTTTATTGCCAAAGCGGTCAGCAATAAAATAATCATCGGGTTTCAGGGTATCCATGAAAAAACCGGCCCAGAGTTCCGCTTTACCCGTATTATCGGTGAACGCTTTCCATACAGTATCCTTTGTTTCTTTCCTGACCAGGTAAACAGCTTCATTGATCACTGCATTGAATTTCTTATCCGTCAGTTGTACACTGTAGCGTTTATTGGGCATCATTCCCCAGTAATGGCCCATGGATCTGAATTCATTCTCCGTGTATTCCTCCCACATTTTCCATTTGTTGAAATCGTTCACCTCACCTGCAGTCAGTATCCTTGATTTGGCAGCGGTACCGGTGCGGGGAGCAATGTTTGTGTCGGCAAAGAAGAATTTTGAGTCAAGAGCTGGACTTCTAAATCCTTTTGGATCTCTGTCCCCGGATCCGGTGACGATCACCCCAGAAACTTTTCCTGCTAACTCGCAGACGGCATAATCTTTCTCATATAATGACCCGGAACCCCCGCTCGTGCCATATGCCGAGGTCACGACTACTTCTGTACCAATAGCCGGCGCATCCCTGCTAACAGAGGTACTCGTCATTCTACTGCTTCTTTTGCTTGCCATGGCAGATGTCACCACCACTTCAGTCATTTCTTTCCTTGCATTCAGCAGCACCACTTCAAAATTGGGTTCTTTGATGTTTTTCTCTGTGATAACAACTTTGTAAGGTTCATATCCCGCAGCAGAAAAAACAAGGGTATCCGGCAACCTGGTAGCCATGATTTTAAACGTACCATCTGCATTTGTGCTGATACCATTGGATTTGTTCTGAAAACGGACTGAGATTCCTGCGGCATCATCGCCGCTCTCCGTCATCACCCGGCCATGGAGCAGTTGGGAAAAAACGTTGGGGGAAGAAAATAAAAAGGCTGTAATGACAAAGGGTAAAAACTTTCTCATGGCACTTATTTTACTTCCTGATGAAGTAAGGGAAAGTTTTACATAAGGAATTGCTAATTATTTTTTGCCCCGGCTCCAGAGGATAAAGTCCGTGCCGGG
>JANNUI010000033.1:0-1528 GCA_031395125.1 Chitinophagaceae bacterium
GTAAGACAGGGGTTAGAAAGAAAATGTGCATTGCTTTGGGAAAATAGCTGGCCGGCAAATAGCAGTAATGATGAGGTGACCAGCTGGAGCTGGGATTCAAAACATATTTATTTCAACAGCGGCAGAATGGGGCAGATCGCCGGTTATAAAGCGGATGTTGACGGCGGTACAGCCCAACGGGTTTTTGGCAATTACTTCTTTCAGTACGATCACAATTTGGTGGAGCACCCCGGCAGCGGAGAAATATTTTTCAATGACACCTGGGAGAGCAGCAACCAGGTACAGCGTAAAAGATACAAGGGGCCGTTCAACCCGGATATCCAGTCCTATAACCTGAAGACAAAGCAGCATAAAAAGTATACAACCTGGGAAGGAAAGGATTTTGGCGCAACGATAGACAAAAGCGGTAATATTTTTTATATCTCTGACGAAGGCAACGGAGAGTATAATTTATATGTACTGGTAAACGGGGATAAAAGAAGATGCACCCGGTTTACTTCCTCTATCAAAACACCACAAGTGAATGCCAATGGCGGCAAACTGGTGTTTGAAAAAGACTACCAGTTATGGATCTATGATGTAAAAACGGGGGATGAAAAAAAACTGGATATTTCGATCATCCGCAATCATGTATTGCCCAAGGAAAAAGATTTTGATGTGCGGGGAAATATTACTACTTACGATATTTCACCCGATGGTAAAAAGCTCGCTTTTGTTGCAAGAGGTGAATTGTTTGTAAGCGATGTGGAAGGGAAATTCATTCAGCTGATCAACCGGGGCAGTGCTGAAAGGGTTCGGGAAGTAAAATGGCTGAGTGATAACAGATCACTTTTATTTAACCAAACCCTGGAAGGCTATACCAACTGGTACACGATACGGGCCGACAGCAGCGGAACGCCCAATCAGCTCACCAGCGACAGAAGAAACAACCGCAATATTGTACTGAATAAGAAAAGAACACAGGCGGTCTATATCAGCGGAAGGAGTGAGGTAAGACTGATGGATCTGAAAACATTCCGGGTCAAAATGATCGTAAAAGATGAGATATGGACTTTTCAGAACAGCGACCCCGGGTTTTCACCCAATGATGAATATGTATTGTTCACTGCCAAACGTAATTTTGAGGAAGATATTTTCATTCATCATCTGAAGGAAAATAAAACCACCAACCTTACCAATACCGGGGTGACTGAAACAACCCCCATCTGGTCTCCTGATGCCAGGTACATTTATTTCACTTCTCAAAG
The DNA here is from genome assembly GCA_031395125.1 of Chitinophagaceae bacterium. GTDB lineage: Bacteria > Bacteroidota > Bacteroidia > Chitinophagales > Chitinophagaceae > JJ008. The sequence goes on from JANNUI010000033.1 coordinate 1,248, forward strand.
TCTGAAACCGGCTTATCCCTTTGGCATGGCCAATGCAAGAGTGTACCGGTTGCCATTGGAAAAACTGGATGAGCCATACCGTATCGACAAGTACAATGAGTTATTCAGCGAAGAGAAAAAGGACACATCAAAAAAGAATGCAATGAATAATGCTGATTCAGTAAAGTCAATTACCGTTGACCTGGATCTGCTGACGGAACGGATGGAACAGATCAGTCCTTCACTGGGCGCCCAATTCCTGCAGTCCGTTTACCAGAAAGGGGAGAAAACAACGGTGTTGT
>JANNUI010000050.1:0-1854 GCA_031395125.1 Chitinophagaceae bacterium
GGCTGATGCATGGCCGCCGCCGCCAGTCGCCGCCTCTACAGGCGCACAAGCCGGCATCCGCCCGCGATGCCGAGCTCCGCCCGGTGCTGCACCTGATGGAGCAGCACATCGAGGAACCGCTCGCGATCCTCGATCTCGCCCAGCGAACCGGGCTTTCCCAGCGCAGCATCGAGCGCAAGTTTCACCGCAGCTTCGGCCTGACACCCACCCAGGTCTATCTTTGCGTCAGGCTCGAAAAGGCGCATCGTCTGCTTCGCCACAGCACGCTGGCGGTGCGCGAGGTGGCGCTGGCCTGCGGCTTCACCTCGATTGCGTATTTCTGCCGGGCTTACAAGGCACGCTACCACACTACGCCGGGAAGCGACCGGACCCCGGACGAAAAGCTGGTCTGGAGCCGTGCCGTTTCGGCGATTCACGGCAATGAGACGGCGGATTTGGGCAATGACGTCTAGCGCCGGTCTGCTAGCCTGACCGGTAACAAGCCTGCCTCGGGCTGTGCCGGGACGGGCATAAAACAGGAGGAAATCATGCAAGTGCTGAAAACATGCGGCTGGTTCGTGGGTCTGACGGGCGCCGCGATGCTGGCATTTTCGACAGCTTACGCCGCCGTTCCGGAATCGAGCGATCCGATCAAGCTCGCCAAATATGACTGGACCGGCCAATATATCACGACCGAGGTGGCGGCGGAAATCCTGCGGCGCATGGGTTACACCGTCGAGATCGTGCAGACGACGCAGGTGCCCTCGCTCCAGGCCATCGGCGACGGCGAGATCACCGCCTCGCTCGAATGGTGGAACCAGGCCAACAAGCCGCTCTACGACAAGGCCGTGGACGAGAAGAAGATCGATCCCCTGGGCTCGACCGGGCTGGTGGGGTCCGAGGGCTGGTACTATCCGGCCTATGTCGCCGATAAATGTCCTGGCCTGCCGGACTGGCGCGCCCTGGAGAAATGCGCCGATATTTTTGCAACGCCCGAAACGGCCCCCAAGGGCCGCGTGCTCGACTATCCCGCCGAGTGGAATCCCGATGCGCAGAAGTGGATCGACGCGCTTGGCCTCAACCTGACGGCGGTGGCTTCGGGCGGCGAGGGTGCGACGGCGGCCGAAGTCAAATCCGCCACCGCGCGCCAGGAACCGATTCTGGTGCAGTGGTGGGAGCCCACCTGGATGGTCAGCGAATTCATGCTCAACATCGTGAAGCTCGACAGCGATAACGTCGCCTGCGGCAAGTCCAAGGACGCGGCGATCGGCACGACGAAGATGTTCGATTGCGCGGGCAAGCCCATCGGCATCGTCAAGTTCGTCTGGCCCGGCGCCAAGGAGAAGTGGCCGGCGGCCTACAAGTTCCTCGCAGCCTATCAGATGCAGAACGAATGGCAGGGGCCGATGGCCAAGGCGATCGAAATCGACGGCAAGAAGGTCGATGCCGTCGCCAAGGAATGGGTCGACGCCAATCAGGCGGCCTGGCAGCCCTGGGTCGACGCCGCGACGAAGTAAGTAAGCGAAGGGCCGGCTTCTTCCCGGCGATCCGGCCCTTTCGATTTCCTTTGCCTGCGGTATGGTAGGACGATGAGCGGCGCCGCCAGCCTGCAGTGCATGAATTTGTGGAAAGTGTACGGCGCCAACGCGGGCCTCGCACTGCGCGCATCCGATCGTGGCGATGCCGCTGCCACCGCTGCCGAACTGCGCAGCAAGGGCCTGGTGGTCGCGGTCTCAGATGTGTCGCTTGAGGTAATACCGGGCGTGACCTTCGTCATCATGGGGCTGTCGGGCTCGGGCTAATCGTCGGTGGTGCGTTGCCTGTAGCGGCTGATCGTGCCCACGGCGGGCGACATCCGTTTCGATGGCGCCGACC
>JANNUI010000068.1:0-1610 GCA_031395125.1 Chitinophagaceae bacterium
GTGTTGCAGCTGCCGAACTGCTGCTCCAGCACGTCCTTGATCTGCTGCGCGGTCAAGGTCATGGTCACCAGGCTGTTGCCGAAGGGCTGCACGGTGAAGGCGTTGCCGTAGGTCAGGTCATAGGGGTAGGTGCCACCGGTCGGGGCCACAAAGCCCGGGTTGCGCACACCGCCCGCATTCTGGAAGGCGATTTGTGCACCGCCCAGCGCCGCGGGCTGGGTGGCCAGCAACTGCGCGTCGGCGATCAGGTCTCCGCCTTCCATTTCGCCAGCAGCGTTGGCCAGGTTCGATGCGGGCGCGGTGATGGTGGCAATCACCGCGCTGGCCAGCGGGGTGACTGCGGTGCGATAGGCATCGACCACGTTCTTCACTGCCGGGTTGGCGGCGATGTCGGCCAGGATGGTGGCATTGGTGCGATCGACCAAGACGTTGCGCGGGCTCACAGCGACCACGTCACGCGTGGTGGTGTCCAGGGTCACATCCACTTCGGTTAGCACGCGGCCAAAAGCGCTGGCGCTGGTCACCGGAATCAGGCGGCCCACTTTGTTGGGCAGGCCCGTCGGACGCGCCGTGGTCACCGCCGTGGCCAGCGAGCTGCCGCGCACGTCGATGGTGGTGGCCGAGCAGTTGTAAGCCGCGTGGGTGTGGCCGCTGATGACCAGGTCGACCGCGTTGTCCAGTTGCTTGACGACGTTGCGGATGTCCGAATCGCTGCCGTTGCTGTTTTTGAGGTCGCCGGTGCAGCCGTTGATGTCGCTGGTGATGGCTTGTCCGCTCACACCCGTGAGCTGATTCTGGAAGCCGCCTTGGTGCACCAACACCACGATGGCCTCGATACCCAAGGCGCGCAGCCGAGGCACCAGCGCATTGACGGTGGCGGCCTCGTCATTGAAGGCCAGGCCCGCAACGCCCGTCGGCGTGACGATGCCGGGTGTGCCCTTCAGCGTCATGCCGATGAAGGCCACACGCACACCGCCGAAGCTCTTCACACCAAAGGCGGGCAGCAACGTGCGGCCGGTGGCGGTTTCAACCACGTTGGCTGACAACCATTTGAACTTGGCGCCGTCAAACGTACCGGGTGCTGCCGAACCGAAGCCCTTGCAACTGTTGGGGTCGGGTAAGCCGCCGGTGAATTTGCAGCCGCCGTTTTGAAGGCGGCGCAGCTCGGCCTTGCCCTTGTCGAACTCGTGGTTGCCCACAGCGGAGAAGTCCACCCCAATCAGGTTCAGCGTTTCGACCGCAGGCTCATCAAAAAACAGCGCTGAAATCAATGGCGTGGCGCCGATGTAGTCACCCGCACCAAGCACCACCGTGTTGGGGTTTGCGGCTTTCATGCGCGCCACGTAAGCGGCCATGAACTCGGCGCCGCCGACCTGCGGCCGGGCGGCTGCTGGCACCAGTGTATTGACGCCGAAGGAACCCGGCGAGTCCAGTGTGCCGTGGTAGTCGTTGAAGCCGACCATCTTGACAGTGACCGTTGCAGCCTGTGCTGCAGCAGCCAGCCCAAAGGCAAGCACAGCGGCGCTCAGGGCGCGCTGGAGCGGGGTGAATTTGAACATGGCTCTCTCCTGTATTTGTAGTCGGGTGTTCAGCTGCGGCGGCGGCCCAGC
>JANNUI010000070.1:0-1980 GCA_031395125.1 Chitinophagaceae bacterium
CCTCTGCGTCTGGATCGCAAGCATGCGGGGTTTCGAGGTCGACGGCGTGCGCATGGTGATCCGCTTCACCGCCCGAACCTCGCTGCTGTTCTTCTGCCTCGCCTTCGGCGCCGCGGCGCTGGCGCGGCTGTGGCCCAATGCCTGGACGCGGTGGCAGCGCCGCAACCGGCGCTATCTCGGCGTGACCTTTGCGGCGTCGCACGGCATCCACGCCGTCGCCATCGCCTGCTTTGCGATGATGGATCCCGCGGCCTATGCGGCTGCGACCTCGGCCGCCTCCTATATCTTCGGCGGCCTCGGCTATGCCTTCATCATCGCGATGGCCGCGACCTCGTTCGACCGTACCGCGGCGGCGATCGGCCCGCGCGCCTGGCGCGTCCTGCATCTCACCGGTGGTTATTATTTGCTGTTTCAGTTCACGGTGTCGTTCGGCAAGCGGATTCCCGACATGCCGCTCTACGCGCTGTTCCTGATCCCGCTGGTCGCGGTGTTCGCGCTGCGGATGATCGCGATGGCGGCGCGGCGGACGCCACGCACGGCGCAGGCGGGATAACGGCTGATGCCTTCTCAGGCCCGCGGTGTCAGCCCGAGACGCCCGGCAACGATCCTGTCGATCATCCGCTTCGGCAAAATCGCCGTCAGCAAATGCCGCATCGGGTCCGGCGTGATCTGATAGCGCACCCTGGGACTGGCCGTAGTCAGCGCCTCGGCGATCACCCCGGCGATCTTCTCCGCCGGCAATCCGGTTTCGCCGAGATGCAACATGAATTTTCGGATCCGTTGCAGCGCCGGCAAGAACGGCGAATTGCTGTAGCCGGAAATGTCGACTTCCTCGGCCTTGCCCCAGATCGGTGTCTTCACCGCACCGGGTGCTACGATGATGACGTCGATTCCGAACAGCATCATTTCGCGGCGCAGGCTTTCCGACAATCCCTCGATCGCATGCTTCGACGCCGAATAGGCCGACATCAGCGGGTTGCCGTTCCTGCCCGCCACCGAAGAAACCATCACGATCCGCCCTTTCGGCCCGGTCAGCGACGGATCGGATCCGAGCAGCGGACCGAACGCCTGCGTGGTGATGACAGGCCCGATGACATTGACCTCCATCTGGCGGCGGAATTCGTCGGCCGCGAGCTCCAGCACCGGACCCGCAACCGCGATGCCGGCGTTGTTGACGAGGCCGGCGAGCGTTTTGCCATTCAGCGCGGCGCGGACTTCGCGCGCGGCGGCCAGCACCCCGGCCTCGTCGGTGACGTCGAACAGCAGCGGTGTGAAATTGGCGCCGAACTCGTTGGCGAGACGTTCGGCGTCGGCTTGTTTGCGCACGCTGCCGAACACGCGAAAGCCGCGGTCGAGCAGCAGTTTTGACGTGGCCCAGCCGATGCCGGTGGATGCCCCGGTGATGACGACGGATTGCATGGTTCCCTCCTGATCGCGGTAACCTTTTAGCCCACACCGGGCGCCACGCAACCGGCGAAACCGAGGAGATCAGCCCTGACGGAGGAGAGTTCATCAATTTCGATGCAGGCAAGCAACCAAGCGGCGACCGGGTTGTTATGATCATACCCAATGGAGAAAAGATCATGCGCCTGTTCGTCCTCGCCACAATGTTGCTCGCCGCTTCGAGCCTCGGTTCGCTGGCGCAGGAGCAGGGAAAAACGCCACAAGCCGGAACTGCGGCACAGATTGAAGCTCCGGCCCCGACCGATCGGAAATCCCCTCAGCAGCCGGGTCAGAATGCCGGTCGCGACCAGCAGAGAACCGACGATCGGGAGATGGGCCGAGACTGGAAGATGCGCCGCAACGCGGAGGGCGAACGTGCGGGAGGTGAGGATCGTGAGATCGGCCGCGGGGAAATGATGCGTCGTGGCGACGACGACCGCATGGGCCGTGATCGCGACTACGACAAGGAACGCGGACGATACATGGATCGTGGACGCTATCAGGAACGCGGCGACCGGGATTGGGATCGCGCCGACC
>JANNUI010000110.1:0-1990 GCA_031395125.1 Chitinophagaceae bacterium
GCCGGCACCAACGGCAAGATCGCCTTCAGCAGCAACCGCGACGGCAACTACGAGATCTACGTCATGGACGCGAACGGCTCGAGCCCGACGCGGCTCACCAATAACACCGTCGAGGATCGCCAGGCCCGCTTCTCCCCCGACGGCAACCGGATCGCCTTCAATAGCGACCGCGACGGAAACACCGAGATCTACGTCATGAACGCCGACGGGATGAACCCGGTCCGGCTCACCAACAACCCCGCCTACGACGGCCAGCCGGGCTGGTCCCCGGACGGCGCCAAGATCACCTTCACCAGCAACCGGGACGGCAATCTCGAGATCTACAGCATGAACGCCGACGGGACCGGCCAGGCCCGACTCACGACCAACCCCACCGTCGATTCCGACCCGGTCTGGTCCCCCGACGGCAGCCGGATCGCCTTCAACAGCGACCGCGGGGGGCTCTTCATCTATGGGGTCTACGTCATGAACGCAGACGGGACGAACCAGGTTCTCGTCACGACGCAGTTCCTTGGCGACTTCTTGCCCTCCTGGTCGCCCGACAGCGCACGAATCCTGTTCACCCGAGGCACGCTCAACGCCAGCCTCGACACGATCCTCCAAATCGGAGTCGTGAACGCCAACGGGACGGGGTTCGTCGCGCTCACCGCCAACCCCTGGAACGACTACTCCGGAGTCTGGTCCCCCGACGGCAGCCGGATCGCCTTCCGCAGCAATCGCGACGGCAACGACGAGATCTACAGCATGAACGCCAGTGGCGCGGTGCAGACGCGGCTCACGTTCAACGCGGCGAGCGACATCGAGCCGGATTGGCAGCCCATCAATACGTTCGGGAAGATCGCATTCAGCAGTGGACGAGATGGCAACCTGGAGATCTATGTCATGAACTCCAACGGATCAGGCCAGACACGACTCACCGTTGACCCTTTCCCCGACTTCCAGCCCGCTTGGTCACCGAGCGGGACTCGGATCGCGTTCGTCAGCAGTCGCGACGGTAACCCCGAGATCTATGTGATGAACGCCGACGGCACGGGCCAGAGCCGGCTCACCAACACTGCACCGGCGAGCGAAGGCGTCCCCGCCTGGTCCCCCGACGGCACGCGGATCGCGTACCAAAGCGACCAAGCTGGAAACTTCGACATCTACGTGATGAACGCGAATGGCACGGGTCAGACCCGGCTCACGGACGACCCGGCGAATGACGCCATGCCGTCCTGGTCGCCCGACGGCAACAAGATTGCGTTCTCGAGCAACCGCGACGTCAGCAGCGAAGTCTATGTCATGAATGCCGACGGCTCGAACGAGACCAACCTCACCAACGCAGGCTCGGATATAGCCGTACATCCCTCCTGGTCGCCCGATGGCACCCGAATTACGTACACCGTCGGCAACAACCCAGGTCTAGACATCTTTGTCATGAACGCCAATGGCTCGAATCAGACCCGGCTGACGTTTGTGAGTACTGGTTTTGCATTCGAACCGAGCTGGTCTCCGTTTGGCGACCGAATCGTGTTCGCATTGGTTGGATTCCTCAGCTCTGACGATGGTATTTTCGTGATGAGCGCCGACGGCACGGGCCAGACTCGGATCACCAACGGATACTTTGACAACGAACCTGTCTGGCAATACGCAACACTGCCCGAGCCGGGTTTAGGGCTCTCTCTCATGAGTGGGATCGGGATGCTCGCGGGCCTGCGTCGACGACGCAAGGAACGACGATCCCATTAGGCCCGAGGTCGGCTCAGTCGACTGCAGACAGAGGAATCTCCAGCATGCCCCCCCTCCGAATCCGACGAAGTCTCGAGCTGCGGGGGAGTCTCACGCTTCCGGCAGTGCTGCTCGCCGCCCTGCTCGCCCTGCTGCCGACGGATCCCGCCCGGGCTGCCTTTGCCGGCACCAACGGCAAGATCGCCTTCAGCAGCAACCGCGACGGCAACTACGAGATCTACGTCATGGACGCGAACGGCTCGAGCCCGACGCGGCTCACCAA
>JANNUI010000128.1:0-2663 GCA_031395125.1 Chitinophagaceae bacterium
ATAAGCAACTGGAGGCATTGCACAAAAAATATGCAAAAGCCACCTGGTTCTGGGTGCAGGAAGAACCGCTGAATATGGGAGCCGCATCATTTTTGCAGATGAACCTTCAGCATATCAACTTTGGGATTATCAGCAGGCAGGCTTCGGCGTCCACTGCCACCGGCTACAATAAGGTGCATGTGCAGGAACAGGCGGAGATCGTGGAAACAGCATTCAGTATTTAAAAACAGAAACAAGATTTTATGATCGATATAAAAGTGCCAACAGTCGGCGAATCCATCAGCGAGGTCACCTTACTGAAGTGGAATAAAAAAGACGGGGAGTATGTGGAACGGGATGAAGTGATCGCTGAACTGGAAAGTGAAAAGGCAACTTTTGAAGTGAATGCCGAGCAGGCTGGGGTGATCAAACTGGCCGGGCTGAAGGAAGGTGAAACCATTAAAATTGGCGACCTGCTGGCCAGTATTGATGAAACAGCGGCTAAACCAAATCAGTCAGCAGCCGGCAGTAAGCAGTCAGCAGGAAAATCATCAGTTAATAATGGAACAGAAAAAAAGAAAAGAGAAACTGTTACATTCGAGAAAGTTCCTGACACCCCTTTGGGCCTGCCTGCCGGTCAGGCAGGGGATGCGGGCCTCAAGGCAAGCCCCGTTGCATCTGCTATAATTGCTGATAAAAAAGTGGACATCAAAACGGTGACCCCCACGGGGCCTGCCGGTAAAATTTTGAAAGAGGATGTACTGGCGGCCTTGTCCAATCCCGGAAAAAAAGCATTTGCAGGAGCAGCATTGTTCAGCCGCAATGTGCGGACCGAGAAAATGAGTAACCTGCGGAAAACCATTTCGAGAAGATTGGTAGAGGCCAGGAATACCACCGCAATGCTCACCACTTTCAATGAAGTGGATATGGGCGGCATCATGGAAATAAGGAACAAGTACAAAGACAAGTTCAAAGAGATACATGGTGTGGGATTGGGGTTCATGAGTTTTTTTGCAAAAGCCTGTGCAGTGGCCCTTGCCGAATGGCCTTCAGTGAATTCGTATATTGACGGCGACCAGATCATTTATCATGATTATGTAGACATCAGTATTGCCGTGAGTACTCCACGAGGCCTGACAGTACCGGTAATGAGGAATGTGGAAAGCATGAGCATGGCCGACGTGGAAAGAAAAGTAGTGGAGCTGGCCGGCAAGGCAAGGGACAGCAAACTGACAACAGAGGAGCTGACGGGGGGAACATTCACTATCACCAATGGAGGTGTGTTTGGTTCGCTGATGAGTACACCCATCATCAACATTCCGCAAAGCGCCATACTAGGTATGCATAAGATACAGGACAGGCCTGTAGCTATCAATGGACAGGTGCAGGTGAGGCCGATGATGTACCTGGCGCTGAGCTATGATCACCGCATTATTGACGGAAGGGAATCAGTGAGCTTCCTGGTAAGAGTGAAAGAGTTGCTGGAAAACCCGGAACAGTTACTGATCGGTAAGGACCCTGTTAAAACTTTACTTGAATTATAAAAAATGTATATGAAAAAAAATTTCATTCTTCCTGTTTTATTGGCAATCGTTCTTTTTTCCTGCCAGAAAGAAATAGACTGGGGCACCGGCAGCGGAGGTGGCACGGCCGATCAGATGCTGTACAGGATAAAATCGAAAACAGGAACAACGGATTCCACACAAATTGATTATTTCTTCGATGCCAATAAAAGGATTATCAGGGAACTCACAAATGGAATTGGAAGTGGCCAGGATCTTAATAATGAGCTTACCATTACGAGGAACTCCTCGGGTATCATTACTAAAACAGTACAAAAAGCAGCTGCACTGCTTGCAGCGGGTATTGACAGTGTGGTTACTATGTATAATTATAGTACGGCCACATCAAAATATACTTCTTCTGTTTTTCAGCTGGGAATTCCCGGGTTCACCGTTTTGGACAGCGCCGTTTTTACTTATGATGCATCGGGAAAAATCAGCAAAGACGAACATTACCTGCAGATAACAGGTTTACCTATTCCGCTGCCCCCAACTCTTATAGCAAGGAATACTTACACCTATTCTGCCGACGGAAAAAATTTGCTGGGTGTGGCCACGGATGCCGCCATACCACCTTCAACAACTTTATCCCCCGCAACGGCACAAACCTACTCAGTTGACACAAAGATCAACCCGCTCATTATTTTAAATGAGGCTGTGCTGCTGGGCAGGGCAGGATTATTCAATGCAAATAATTCCACCAAAGCAGTTGTTACCAACACAATTGACCCGACCCGGGATTTTGCCATGGACTATACATTCAAGTATAACTCATCTAACAAGCCCGATTCTTCTTACGGCACAAGAACACCGGGAGGAGCGGTAACGGCTGCAAAATATTTTTATCAGTAAAGCAAATCTGTTTGCTTGCATAAGCGGCCCGTCATGCTTACTTTGCAGAGTGAGCCGCTTTCATTCTTATCTTAACACTGCCACTGCTGTCCTTTCTTCCTATGTTGGACAGGAACCATTTTCTATTGCCCTGAAGAAATTTTTTGCAGGGCAAAAAAAATACGGCTCCAGGGACAGAAAAATGATTGCCCACCTGTGCTACTGCTACTTCAGAACTGCATTATTGTTTGATGAAGAGCCAGCGGTTGAGAAAATAATCAAGGGCTTATT
>JANNUI010000169.1:0-2260 GCA_031395125.1 Chitinophagaceae bacterium
CGCGCATCGGCTCGTCCCACGCCGCGAAGTTGAACCACGGCCCGAGCATCCGCGACAGCACGACGTAGCCGCCGCCGACGAGCCCGAACGACACGATCCCGAACGCCGTGCAGCGGCGCCGATCCTCGAACGCGAGCGACAGGGCGGCCGCGGCGATGAACCACACCGCCGGGGCGTGGACGAAGAACGCCAGCGACAACAGCGCTCCGGCGCCGAGCGCGCCGAGCACGCCCATCGTGAACCGCAGCGATGCGAAGCCCAGCAGCACGAACAGGAGCGCGATCGACTCGGGGCGCGCCGCGCCCGGAGGGGCGCCGAAGAGCGCCGGGGCGAACAGCGCGAGGCTCGCCGCAGCGAGCGACAGTGTCCAGCCGCCGGTCTCGAGGCGGACGATTCCGAAGACGGCGAGCGCCCCCACGAGGATCGCAAGGAGCGCGAGCTGGCGGACGACCCACAGTTGCGCGTCGTCGACACCCACGAGCAGCGCGACGGCGAGCGGGAATCCGGGCATCGGGAGCACGGTCGCCGGGCTCGCGGGCTCGACGTACGCGGGAAGGTGATCGAGGCGGCGATTGGCTTGTTCGAGCACGGCCGACTCGACCGAATCGGCGGAAGCGCTGGCGGCGGTCCCGCGCGCGACGGGGAGCGCGGCGGCGAGGTACAGCGCGACGAGGAGGACGGACGACAGGACGAGCAGCACGCGGAAGCCGTGACGGATCATGGGGTCCCCCGGGCGGGAGAGAGGTACGCGGACGACGACCATCTCGTGATCGGCGTCCCACGCACCGTCCTGCACCGGCGTGGGAAGTCTTTGCCCCGCAAGGAGACGGGAGTGTCTCCTCGCCTGGTTTCAGCGCACCAGGGCGACCCTGCGGACGATCTCTCCCCGTCCGTGGCTCGTCCCGCGCACGAAGTACGCGCCCACCGGCAGCCCCGCCGGCAGCGTCGTGGGCACGACGTGCCGTCCGGCACCCAGTTCCCCGGCGAACAGCCGACGCAGGTGCCGGCCCCGCACGTCGTGCAGGTCGAGCCGCACCGTGCCCGGCGCCGCCAGCTCGAGCGTCCAGGCGATCGCCCCGCGCGTGGGGTTCGGCTGCGGGGCGCCGAGCATCCACATCGAGGGCGGCATGGGCGCCGGCGGCGCCGGGACGCCGACCACGCCGACCGACTGCTGCAGGGTGAGCACGCGATCGACCGGAAGGCCGACGACGGTGTCGCGGGCGCCGCCGGGCCACTCGGCGATCAGCGTGTCGATCCACGCGGCGTCGCCGAGACCGAAGTGCGCGTCGAGCATGTCGTGGCCGCCGTAACCCGTCGAAGCAGAGACTTCGCGCACCTGCCAGCGGGGCAGGCCGCCGATCACGGCGCGCACGCGCAACTTCGCTCCGAGGACCGGGAAACGACCGGTGGAACCGACCGCGTGGATCGCGGACCAGTGCGCGCCCGACGCGAGGTCATTGCGATAGAGGAGGCCGGGTCCGTTCGCGTCGCGCACCGGGGCGAACAGGTCGAGGTCGCCGTCGCGGTCGTAGTCGCCGGCGACCGCGCTCCAGTTGGAGCGTCCGAGGGTGACGAACTCGCCGGTCGTGATCGCGGTGAACGTGCCGTCGCCCGCGTTCTGGTAGAAGCGGTTGGCCTGTCCGCCGTCGCGCGCGACGTAGACGTCGAGGTCGCCGTCGTTGTCGTAGTCGCCCCACGCCGCGCCGTGCGCCATCCCCGCGTCGGTGGCGATCGTCCCGATTCCGGTGCGCTTGGTGAACGTTCCGCCGCCGTCGTTGCGGTAGAGCATGTTCGGGTAGGTCGTGTAGTTGATCACGTAGGCGTCGCGGTCGCCGTCGTTGTCGACGTCGGCCCAGCTGATCAACTGCGAGTCGTGGAAGTCGGTGACCAGCGTGCCCGTCGTGATCGGCGTGAAGAACGCGGTGCCGCTCTCGACCCGCATGTTGCGCCACGCGCGGTCGCGCTTTCCCGTCCCCACGCCGCCGGCGGCGAAGAACAGGTCGACGTCGCCGTCGTCGTCGTAGTCGCACCAGGTCGCGGTGTGGTGGGTGTCCGTGACCGAGGCCAGCGTCGTGGTCTCGCGCTCGGTGAAGGCGAATCCGCCGTCGTTGACGAAGAGGCGGTTCGCCGTCGTGATGCCGCCGGTGCCGACCAGGCAGGCGATCACCAGGTCGGGATCGCCGTCCGCGTCGAAGTCGCCCCAGGCGCCCTGGCCCTTCACCGCGACGCCGGTGACGACGAGGTCGGGCCGCGCGACGAA
>JANNUI010000182.1:0-4043 GCA_031395125.1 Chitinophagaceae bacterium
CATCCTCACCGGATTTTGCGAAAATATAACTGGTGTAAAGCGTGTCAGTAAACGTGATATTCATATCAGGAGCACCCGCATCAAAAAAGGTGAGGAAAACAGATGGATCATTGATCTTTTTTGAAATTTTTTTCTGAAGAAGTATGTATTCATCAAACGCCATGTATTCACCTGGTTTTGAGGAGTCAAATATCAATGCAGCCCCTTTGCCGCTACCGGGTTGGGCTTGGATTGGGATATCAAAATAAACAAAAACAAAATCACCCGCCCTGATGTTTTTTTCGATCGACTTGAATTGACTTAAGAAAATATTCTTATTCATTTCAAAGGTATCTGATAAAATGTTTTGTACCGGGACTCCTTGTATCAGGAAGGCGTCTTTGATTGTGTTAAAGTTGTTCCTTGCAATTATTTTTTCTTCTCCATTCACCACTGGAAGACGGGATACCAGGAGAGCATATTTCTCCTGGGAAAATGAGTTAGAAAAAAATAAGACCAGGCCAAACAAAAGACAACAGCTCTTCATGCCTACTAATTTAAAACATTAATATTGAATTGAAGTATTCACTTGTAATCTCATCCTTCTGCTTAATAAAAAAAATACCCTCAGGAAGGTATTTTGATTGTTTCTGATAAATGCAGGGATCTGCAATACAAATGCCAGCCACCTATCATCCAAAGAGACGATAAAGAAGGAAAAACTGACCGAATACTGTTGATGGTTTGTATAATAAGGGTTAAATGAAAAATACTTTACCAGCAGGAGTAATAAAACTCAATTGACTCACTGACCCTCTTTTTCATTGTACTTTTTCTCTGCTTCCCTCGCTTTCTCAAAATCAAGCACCACACCGTTGATACAGTACCTAAGACCGGTAGGCGGCGGGCCATCGTCAAACACATGTCCGAGGTGGGCCTTGCAGCGGCCGCATTGGGTCTCTGTGCGAACCATCCCGGCCGTGTTGTCAGGAGTATAAATGATGCTGCCTTTGCTGATGGGCTCATAGAAACTGGGCCAGCCGCAGCCACTGTCGAACTTGGTATTGCTCTTAAACAGGGGATTACCACAGGCAGCACAATAGTAGGTGCCTACTTCCTTAAAACTTTCAAACTTGCTGGTCCAGGGTCTTTCGGTACCCTTTTGCCGGGCAATATAAAACACATCAGCGGGCAGTATTTTTTTCCACTCCTCGTCACTTATGGCCACTTTGTTGGTATCCGAGGTGGAGTATACGGGATTCTTTTTTTCTGTGGTATCCATTGTTAGGGAGTTTTTGGAGGTGGGTTTGTTTTGTGAATAACTGCATTGCTGAAGCGTCCCGGTAAGGGTCAGCAGCAAGCTCAGCCTGAATAAAGGTCTCATGGTAATCATATATCAAATTTACGACAACCAGGGTTGGCCGGATTGTCGCAAAAACGACAGCGGTATTTATTTAACATTTTGTCATACCGGGTCATTTATTAATATCGGGGGCCTCCTGTATTATTCAGCCTCTGTACATTATATTTGTTAGCTCACCAAGACGGATAATGCTTATGTTCAACCTGATATTATTTGGCCCTCCGGGAAGCGGAAAAGGTACACAGTCGGAACGACTGGTAGATAAATACGGGATGCTGCATCTTTCCACCGGAAACCTGCTAAGGGCGGAAATAGCCAGTAAAACCCCGCTGGGCCTTGAGGCCAAAAGCTTTATAGACAAAGGCCAACTGGTGCCGGACGAAGTGGTGATTGGCATGGTGGACTCTTATTTTGATCAGCACAGAGAAGCAAAAGGATTTTTCTTTGATGGCTTTCCACGTACGGTGGCACAGGCCAAAGCGCTGGACAAACTGCTGGAATTAAAAAAGACCGGTATCGCCTCGGTGCTGGCGCTGGATGTAAAAGAAGAAGAGCTGGTGAAAAGACTGCTGAACCGGGGTAAAACCTCCGGCCGCAGCGATGATACGGATGAATCGGTGATACGAAAACGCTTCAGTGTATATATGAATGAGACGGCGCCGGTAGCGGAACATTATAAGAAAGCCAGGAAATTCCAGGCCGTGAAAGGGGAAGGTTCTGTTGATGAAATATTCGACCGCCTTTGCGAAGTAATTGATAAGAGGATGAAAAGAGGGCAGGACTGAACCAACTCTCCGGGATTTATTAACAACTATTTTCTTGCTGTATGACCATCGAAAAGGAAAATTTCCTGCGGACCAAATTAGTTTCTTACCTGCAGCGAATTGACCCTGCCACGCAGCCCCGCTGGGGCAAAATGAGTGTGCAGCAAATGATAGAGCATTATGCCGGTGATGCGGTACGCAATGCCAGCGGCAGGCTGATGATTGATACCATCATGACAGCACCCGAAAGGCTGGAAGCGATGAGGGAGTTTATGCTGAGCGACAAACCGTTTAAGGAAAATACTAAAAACCCCCTGATGGGCGAAGAGCCGGCGCCACTTCGCTACAAAACGATCCAGGCTGCCACCGGCGCCCTGCAGCAGGAATTGATCTATTTCTTCGAAGCATTTGAAAAGAACCCGCAGTTGGTTACCCGCAATCCTTTTTTTGGCGACCTGAACTTTGAACAGAATGTACAGTTGCTGTACAAACATGCCCTGCACCACCTGCGGCAATTTGGCGTGGAGCCGCATACCAGTTAGCGTTTTGCTTTCAGAAGTGAGTCTGCTTTTTGGATACCATTGAGAATAACTTCTGTAATTTTTTGGGCTTTTGTTTTTTCGGAATTCAGGTATTTTATTCTTTCCTCTTCGTTATCGGCCAGTGTATCGGTATTGGCATAATACTCAGGCATCCATTTATCCATGGCAAACTCTGCATAATCAAGGTCCTTCAGTAAGCTGTCAAGGCTTTTTTGATAAGAGATCAAAGCATCTTTTTCTCCCGCAGGTAAACGATTGATCGAGTCGGCCACTTTACGGGCCTCCTGCTGCAGTTTTGTAAGATTGCCCATTTTTGACATGCCTTTAATATGTAAATCATCAATTTCCTTCATCAGGCTGTCCACCCGGGTTTTGGGTCCATCTTTCCCGTGTCCTTCGTGTTTTTTATCAGCATTATTGCAGGCCAGCAGCAGCGTCACACATACAAAAGGGATAAGAATATATTTTCTTTTCATTGCTTGAATTTTGAAGGCAAAGATAAGCCGGGCATGGGCCATTCGGGTGATCAAAATCAATTCAGAACAGGTTTTAAATTTCAGGTAATTTAGCCCCGAATATTGCTTGTTATGTACAAACTCGAAAACTATATTTCCGGCAACTGGATAGCCGGCGATGGCGACGGACAAACGCTATTCAATGCGGTAACCGGGGACCCGGTTGCCACTGCTTCTACCAAAGGACTTGACTTTAAAAGTATTATTGAATACGGAAGAACAACAGGCAACCCGGCACTCCGGAAAATGACCTTTCACCAGCGGGGCAATATGCTAAAGGCGCTGGCCCTGCATTTAAGGAACCACCTTCCCAAATTCTATGAGATAAGTTATAAAACCGGCGCCACCAAAGCCGACAGTTGGGTGGATATTGAAGGCGGTATCGGGAACCTGTTTGCCAATGCATCACTCCGCAGAAAATTTCCCGATGATGTACTTTGTGTGGATGGAGAAAGCCATAACCTGGGCAAAAACAACAGTTTTATGGGAACCCATATCCTTGTTCCAAAAGAAGGGGTGGCTGTTCATATCAATGCCTTCAACTTCCCGGTATGGGGAATGCTGGAAAAAATTGCAGTAAACCTGCTGGCTGGAGTGCCTGCTGTTGTAAAGCCGGCAACCGTTACTTCCTACCTTACCGAAGCAGTGGTAAAGGTGATCATCGCCTCCAAAATTTTACCCGAAGGGGCACTGCAACTCATTTGCGGTAGTGCGGGAGATATATTGAACTATGTCAGCTCGCAGGATGTAGTGACATTTACCGGCAGCTCCTCCACTGGTTTGATGCTGAAGAAAACAACAGCCATCCTGGAAAATAATGTTCCTTTTAATATGGAGGCCGACAGCCTCAATTGCATTGTACTTGGCGAAAATGTGTCAC
>JANNUI010000196.1:0-12720 GCA_031395125.1 Chitinophagaceae bacterium
CGCCATTGTACGTATTCTTTTTGCCATCATCAGCTTTGGCGGATTTGGTTTTGGATTCCTGGCTTATATCATTTTATGGATAGTGCTTCCGCCGAAAGATCTTGAAGGTTTTGTCGGAAAGAGGCTATACCGCAACCCGGACGATAAAGTTATTGGCGGTGTGGCAGGTGGCCTGGCTGCTTATTTTGGGAAAAGTGCCAAATTGATCCGCCTGATCTTTGCAGCGCCCCTGATACTCAGCATCCTCGTCCGTATTATTGACAGGATGACCTGGGATAATGATTTTGATATGGCGATGAATATCGGGTTTGGCTCCTTGACCGGTACCTTCATTATTACCTATATCATATTATGGATAGTGTTGCCGGAGGCTAACAGCGATTACCAGAAAATGGAGATGCGGGGTGAAACGGTTGATGTCAACCGCATCCGGCAGAATGTAAGGGAAGGAATGGACAGTATGAAGGAAAAAGTAAAAGGCTGGAGCGGAGAAGTGAAAGAATCAGCCCAGAACATAGGTAACAAGGCAAAAGAGTTTGCCAATACAAGAGGAAAAGCATTTGCATCTGAAGTAAAAGAAACAGCACGCCGGGGCGGCGGCGGATTGGGCCATGCCATTGGTGTACTCTTTAAAGTATTCTTCCTGTTCATAGCCGGAAGCATTGCCTTCGGGTTGTTCGTTTCACTGATCGCCCTCCTGTTTGGCGGTGTGGCCTGGTGGCCTATCAATAACTTTTTATGGACCAGCAACTGGCAACAGGCGATGGCTTGGGCAACACTTATTTTATTCCTTGTAGTTCCGCTGATCGGTTTTATTACCTGGATCATTCGCCGCATTACAAGGGCTAAATCAAGAACTAATTACCTCGGCTGGACATTTGGCGGCCTCTGGGCTTTGGGCTGGGTAGCCATGACCTTATTTGTATCAAGTATGGTAAGGGATTTCCGTGAATATGAGCACACGGACACTTCAGTTGCGGTTGTGCAGCCGGCCAAAGGTAAAATGCTGGTGGCTGTTTCCCAGCCCGGACTAGAATATACCGGTGGGTTTGGCTGGATGAATGACGGTGGAGATGGCTGGGATCTTTCTGCAGACACATTAAAGATCGCTGCAGTGAAATTTAATGTAAAAGCCAGCCCGGATGCACAGTATTATGTAACAGTGAAGAAGTACAGTTTTGGCAAAACCAACCAGGAAGCCAGTAACCGGTCCGAAAAAATTCAGTTTGCCGTAACATCCAAAGACAGTGTGCTGGATATTGGCAATGGATATGCAATTGATAAAGACAGTAAATTCCGTGGCCAGAATGTAGAGGTTGAGATACTGGTGCCGGTGGGCAAGAAGATCCGTTTTGATGAATCGGTGAAAAGGAAACTGAACTCCATCCATGTGAAAGTGAAAAGAAGCGAACGCAGAAACAGGGTTACCGGTCTGGAAATAGACAGCGATGATGAAGCCTTTTATTACCGGACAGGGATAGATTATGAGATGGGAATTGATGGTGAGCTGAAAGGCCCGGATGGAGCAGTTGTTGCTCCCCGGAACAATGACTATCGCTACCAGCCTTCTGATACATCGGCGAAGAGCAAAACCAGCGATATGCAGAAGCAGCTGGAAGAGGAAAAGCTTAAAAAAGAAGAAAGCGACAGAAAAATAAAGGAATTGGAAGAAAAAATAAAAACAGCAAAACCCGGCGCATTACAAAGAACCGATATTACAAAGAAAACTGATATTTCATTTGCCATGGGCCCTTCGCCTGTTTCGTCATTGGCGGAGTGGTTCTGAAAATATTTGCCAGTCAAAAAAGCCGGTTGAAGTCCCGCAGAAGACGGGATAAATTGGTAAGTTGAACAGGAGGGCCCCTTTGGGGTCTTCCTGTTTTTGCAGCATCCCTCCAAAATAAATACCCATTTAAGGGTATAGCTGATGGTTGGTGTAGGAATTACTTTTATCTTGTAATGAGAACCCCTAAACCAGATTTTATAACCACAAACTCAAACATTATGAAAAGGATCAAGCTCCTGCTCTCGTGCTCCCTCATGCTGATGGCATCTGTGGCGTTCGGGCAGGCAGAAAAGAACATTTCTTCGATGGCCGCAGGCACCGTCCTGACAGCTGAGGATATTGGGTTTTTAAACATGGTTGGTAATGCACAGCTTGCAGCCAGCCGCGGATCAGAAGAGCCAACAGCTACAGTTAGCGGCAAAACCTTCAAAAAAGGAGACGTTCTGACAGCAGCCGACGCTAAATTGATCACCAAGGCTATTAAAGTCTTTCAGAAAACCTACAAGGCGCCGACTGCATCCCGTGGCGCAGGGTGGTGCTACTACTGGTATTACTATTGCGACGGATGGGGATACTGCTATTGGTGGAAGTACTGGTATTACTGTTATTAAGTACCGCCAGCATTTGAAGAACTTAAAGCCTCCAGCCGGGGGCTTTTCTTTTTACCTTCGGTGTATGAAGGATAATTTTTCCGGGCAGGCTGCTGTATATGCAAAATACCGCCCCGGGTATCCTGCGGAATTAGTTGAATTCATTTTAACAAAACCACTTCAAAAAGAAGCGGCATGGGACTGCGCTACGGGGAACGGGCAAACCGCCAAAGACCTTGCACACCATTTTAAAAAAATATTTGCTACTGATATCAGCCAACAACAACTGGATAAGGCGGTGAGGGCGCCCAATATTTTTTATTCCCGCCAGCCTGCTGAACAAACCAGTTTTGAAGACAGCAGTTTTGACCTCATTACTGTTTCCCAGGCGCTTCACTGGCTGAAATTTGATCGTTTTTATGCAGAAGTAAAAAGGGTGGCCAAACCCGGCAGCTGGCTGGCTGCCTGGATGTATTCACTGCCGGTCATTTCGCCGGAGATAGACGAAAAGATCAAAACCAATTTTTATAAAAATGTAACGGGGGACTACTGGGACTATGAAAGGAAATATGTGGATGACAACTATTCAACCATCCCCTTTCCTTTTGAGGAAATTGCATGCCCCGTTTTTCACATTGAATTGAACTGGACACTAAATGACCTGGAAGGATACCTGCATTCCTGGTCAGCAGTGCAAAAAATCATCAGGACCAATGGACATGATCCTGTTGATGAATTTATGAAGCAGCTGTTGCCGGTTTGGGAGCAGGAACCAATGAAAATTGTTTTTCCTGTCAGTATGCGCATGGGGCAGATTCACAAATAATTTGCTCTACATTTGCTCTCCCACGAGCGAAGCCGAAGGGTTGCCAATTGATCTGAAAATAAGCCAGGGAGGCTAAAACAACTATGATGAAGAACACCCCTTTTACGGATAAACACATTGCCCTCGGCGCAAAGATGGCAGAGTTTGCAGGGTACAATATGCCTATTTCCTATTCCGGCATCAATGATGAGCATGCTGCGGTGAGAAAGAATGCCGGTGTGTTTGATGTAAGTCACATGGGAGAGTTTATCCTCAAAGGAGAACATGCGCTGGACCTGATACAACGGGTGACCAGCAATGATGCCTCCAAATTGAAA
The DNA here is from genome assembly GCA_031395125.1 of Chitinophagaceae bacterium. Taxonomy (GTDB): domain Bacteria; phylum Bacteroidota; class Bacteroidia; order Chitinophagales; family Chitinophagaceae; genus JJ008. The sequence continues at coordinate 3,520 of JANNUI010000196.1, forward strand.
GCCGGGCAAGCCCAGTACAGTTGCCTGCCCAATAAAGAAGGGGGTATAGTGGATGACCTGCTGGTCTATTGCATTGAAGAAAACAAAGTATATATGCTGGTGGTGAATGCTTCCAACATCGAAAAAGACTGGAACTGGATACAGCAATACAACAGCAATAATACAGAGATGCATAATATTTCTGACAAGACCTGCCTGCTGGCCATACAAGGTCCCAATGCCACCCGGATGCTGCAGCCGCTGACAGAAATGGACATCATTAACCTGAAGTATTACACTTTTGCAAAAGGCCTTTTTGCCGGGGTGGACAATGTGCTGGTGAGTGCCACCGGCTACACCGGTGCCGGCGGAGTAGAAATATATTTTGAAGACAAAGACGGCGCAGCGGATAAGATCTGGGATGCCATTTTTACAATTGGCGCCCCACAGGGTTTAAAACCCGCCGGGCTGGGAGCCAGGGATACATTGCGCCTGGATATGGGCTATTGTTTATATGGCAACGATATTGATGATACCACTTCACCGCTGGAAGCGGGCCTGGGCTGGATCACCCGGTTCACCAAAGAGTTTACTTCAAAGGAGATCTTCGCCAGGCAAAAAGCAGATGGTGTGCAGCGAAAATTAGTGGGGTTTGAAATGCTGGATAAAGGGATACCAAGACATGGATATGAAATAAAGGATGCAGAAGGGACAACGATCGGAGTAGTTACATCCGGTACACAATCCCCCAGCCTTGGCAAAGCCATCGGAATGGGGTATGTACGGACCTCCTTTGCAGCAATTGGCACGGATATTTACATTAAAGTGAGAGAAAAATTGCTTCAGGCGAGGGTATCAAAGATTCCCTTTAGTTAAATGTAAAAGGCAAAACAGCAGAACACAAAATGTAAAATGGCCTGATGATTGCAGCTGATTTTACATATAGTGTTTAAAATTCTATATTTTACATTCCCAATGCCAACGATACATCTTACAACTTTCATTGCGGCCCCGGTCAATGTCGTTTTTGACCTGGCCCGTCATATCGGCCTGCACAAGGAATCAATGGCGCAGCATAAAGAAGAAGCAGTGGCAGGAACAAGGTTTGGACTGATAGAAAAAGATGAAACCGTGACCTGGAGGGCCAAACATCTTTTTAAAAACCGGCTGCTGCGGGTGAAGGTCACAGAAATGAAAAAACCCGAAATGTTCAGCGATGAACAACTGCAGGGAGATTTTAAAATGCTGAAACATGAACATTACTTTAAGCCCTGCGATAACGGTACGATCATAATTGATCTTTTGTATTTCGAATCGCCTTACGGTGTATTCGGCCGCTGGTTCAACAATCTTTATCTCACCAAATACCTGAAGCGGCTGCTGGAGAAGCGGATCAATACCATCAAAGTTTTTGCTGAAAGCGACCGGTGGAAGAAGCTGCTGATAAAGTGATCTTCTTTCATTAAATCCTGTTCCTTTATTTTTGTTGCTTCGCAATATATGAGCAACAAACCCCACCTGCATACCTCGCTATCAACGGCCCTGCTGCACCTCTACGACCTGAGTAACAGTATTGTGGTCATTATTGATGTTTTCCGGGCTACTTCCACCATTGCTGCCGCCCTGAACAACGGGGCAAAATGTGTGATCCCTGTGGATTCGGTCCCCAAAGCCATTGAGATCAGTAAGAATATCGGGGGGATAGCCGCAGGCGAAAGAGATGGTAAGATCGCCGAAGGCCTTCAGCATGGCAACTCACCGTTGGAATATGGAAGGGATTTTATTGAGAACAAAACATTGGTGCTGACCACCACGAACGGAACAAGGCTGCTGCAAATGGCGTTGGATAATAATGCGGAATCGATCATCTCTGGCTCTTTTCCTAATCTTTCTGCTGTGTGTGATTTTTTAGTGGCGGAAAAAAGGAACGTGGTGCTGGGCTGTGCCGGCTGGAAAGACCGGTTCAACCTGGAGGATACTTTATTTGCAGGCGCTGTTATTCACCGCATCACCTCAGCGTTCACCATCCATTGCGACAGTTCACTGATGGCCGAAACGATGTATGCCAAAAATAAAAACAAACTGATCGAATTTGCCCCGCAGCTCACCCACTATCACCGCCTGGTGGAAAGATTCGGACTGATCGAGGACATTAAATTCTGTCTTACAACTGATGCGGCCAATGTGTTGCCGGTATATAGTAACGGGAAGCTGGTTGCAAAAGGAAAAACCGTGTAAGGTACTCTATTTTTTCTGCACATAACCCGATATAAAATTATTTTTTATTTCTCTCATTTTACAAGGAAATCCGCCGCACATTCTTTTATTTTTGCCGATTGCCCTTTTTTCAACAGGCAATAGACAATTTGCAATAGACAAATCCTTGAACCGGAGAAACTGTTGCCAATTGCTGGTTGCCAATTGCAAATTGAACTATGGCTTTACCGCACCTTATCAAGTACATTTACACACATGGAACGGACGAAGTGATCCGCAGGGGAAAAAAGATCCATGCGATCGGATTTGTGGAACTGGTAGAATATGATGACCTGTTTGCTTCCGCCGTATTCCGGGTTAAGGACGACAGTTACGCTACTTACTACAAGGTCTATATTCAGAAATTCAAAGACACCAAAGGAACTACGCTTCGCTGCGCTTGTCCATACAATCTAGGTGATATCTGCCGGCATGAAGCAGCAGCCTTGTTCCAACTGCAGGAGATGATCGACCGGGGGCACCTGCAGTCGGAGGATATAAAATACGACCAGCGGCATACCGTTGCCAAAATGAAGACCATCGACCTGAAAACACTCCGGTTGCTCTCATCACAGGAAGCATTACAGGCAGCGGAAGCATTCTTACGCACCAACAAAGCCGGGATCGAGTATGCCGAAAACGAAACAATTAAAGCATCAGTGACCCTGAACGGGCAGGAGTATAAAGTGCTTATCCGGAAAAACGAAGAAAGAAATTTTGATACCAATTGCGATTATGAAGATGAAGAACACCCGCTCTGCCTGCCCAAGCTGATCGTTTTTCTCCAGTTACTGAACACTTACGGGGCTAACTATTTTGACAGCATCCGCAATTGGGATAAGGAAAAGAACAAACTGCTGGAAGCTTATGGTTATTCACTCAGTGATGACCTGAAAGGGAAATTTGAGTTTGCCTATAAGGACGGCAAGCCCTTTCTCCGGGTACTGGATGTAAACATAAAAAGGGTAGCACCGGTGGCTGCGCCAACCCGGCCTGTTTATATTCCTGAAAAAAAGAATGAAAGGGAAGCAGAACCGGAGCAGGCGGTTGAAGTGGAAGAAGCAGTGGCCTCCAAACGACTGGGAGTGGTATTTAATTTCCACAAGAAGAACTATCCCCGTTTTACGCTTGATGTGGTGATGGGGGAACCCAATGATGCGAATGAATCATTTGCAGGGACCGTTGAAAAGATCGACATCAGCCGTTATGTAAGCATGGATCATTTATCCGATAAGGATAAAGAATTACTGGCCATGCTGCGAAAACTGCAGGAAGGGGAGATCAACAAGTATATCAGCCGCAACTCACCTTTTTCCGGGATCTGGGAGAATATCATTCACCAGGAAGAGGACGACCTTCCGGATGAGACCAAGGAACTGATGGCGGAATACCTGCTGCCCAAACTGAAAAAAATGTTCACCGATTCGGCAGACAACCCCTTTGTTTTCCTGCTGCCGGAAAAAAAAACCTTTAAGACCAGTAATCTTGTCCCGCTGCAACTGCAGGCGGAAGAAGCCAGGCCCCATTTCATTGTCAGGAAGAATACACACTACAGCATCCAGTGCCGTGTAAAGGCCGGGGGAATGGAGTATAACCTGAGCGATAATGAAAGCACAAGCCCGTTGTTCTTTTTATACAACCAGCAATCATATCTCTGGGCAAACAATGAAGTGATCCATCTCGTTGAAAAATTCCTGCCATCAGGTAAGATGAGTGTGCCGGCAGAAGAATGGGTCAAAACACTGAACCAGTTCCTGTTGCCGCTGGCAAAAGACCACAAAGTTGATTTTGATAAATCGCTGGTGCAGGAAATAAAAGACGGTAACCCGGAGGTAAAACTCTTTCTGCTGGAAAAAGGCGACTACCTGGTCTTTCAACCATCTTTTTCTTATAAAGGATATGAGACCAAAGCAAGAGAACGGGATGAAGTGGTGGTGCCACAGGGAGAAAAAGTGCTGATCGTACACCGCAACCGGGTCAGGGAAAACGAGTTTGTCCGGCAGCTGCAAAACCTGCATTCCGGGTTTATTTACAATGAGGACAGTGCTTCATTGGCGCTGAAAGGCTCAGATGTATTAAAGAACAACTGGTTCTTCCTGTTTGTAGATGCAATGAAAGAAATGAAAACGCCGGTGTTTGGTTTTGAAGCATTAAAGAATTTCCGCTTCAACACGGCGAGACCGCAAACCAAAATATTTATCAGCAGCAATACCGACTGGTTCGATGCCAAGGTGGACATCGTATTTGGAGACCAACGGGTAACTGTGGCCGAGGTGAAAAGGGCACTGGCCAACAAGCAGCAGTTTGTACAGCTGAATGACGGCACTTTCGGCATCCTGCCGGAAGAATGGCTGAAAAAATATTCCCTGCTGTTCCGGGTGGGTGAGGGGAAGACCGATTCGCTGAAACTTTCCCGCTACCACCTGAGCGTGGTGGATGAATTATACGAAACAAGGGATGAAGAAGAGCTGGTGGTGAAATTGGAAGAGAAGTATGAGAACCTGCGGTCCTTTAACAAGATAAAAGAAATAGAGCCATCGTATAACCTGAAGATGATATTGCGGCCCTACCAGGTGGCCGGGTTCCAGTGGCTGAATTACCTGACAGAGATTAAATGGGGCGGCATACTGGCCGATGATATGGGTCTGGGTAAAACAGTGCAGGCTCTTTCATTCCTGGAACATTACAAAAAGGAGAAGGGAAACCTGAAAGCGCTGGTGGTATGCCCCACTACATTGATCTATAACTGGGAGAATGAGATAAAAAAATTCACTCCCAAACAGACTTACCGCATCCATCATGGTCCGTTAAGAACAAGAGTGAAAGATGAGCTGATGGATCATGAGATCACCATCACTACTTATGGCACCCTGCGCAGCGATATCAAGCTGCTGATGAGTATTGATTTTGATTATGTGATACTGGATGAAAGCCAGGCCATCAAAAACCCGTCGAGCAAGGTAGCCAAAGCCTCCTGCCTTTTGAATGCAAAAAACCGGCTCTGTATGAGTGGTACACCGTTGCAGAATAATACGTTTGATATTTTCGCCCAGATGAACTTCCTGAACCCCGGTATGCTGGGCACCATGGAATTTTTCCGGCAGGAGTTTGCCATACCAATCGACAAATTTGGCGAACAGGAGAGAAAGGAACATCTCAAGAAAATTCTTTACCCGTTCATATTAAGAAGGACAAAAGAACAGGTGGCCAAAGACCTTCCCGAAAAACAGGAGATGATACTATTCTGTGAAATGGAAGATGAGCAGCGCAATATCTATGAAGCCTACCGCAACGATTACCGCAACCAGATACTCGGCACCATAGAAACACAGGGCATACAGAAATCACAGCTCACCATTTTACAGGGTTTGATGAAACTGCGGCAGATCTGCGACTCCCCGGCCATACTCAATGAGCAGGAAAAATTTGACAACCACTCCATCAAGCTGGATGAGCTGGCCAGGGAAATAACAGAGAATATCGGAAATCACAAAGCATTGATCTTTTCGCAGTTCCTTGGTATGCTGGCGCTGATAAGAGCCAAACTGGAAGAACTGGGCGTCAAATATGAATATTTCGACGGCAGCACTTCGGCGCCTGACAGGCAAACGGCCATTGAGAGCTTTCAGAACAATGAAGAAAAAAGGGTGTTCCTTATTTCACTGAAAGCCGGAGGGGTGGGCCTCAACCTCACGGCGGCAGATTATGTCTATATCGTGGATCCCTGGTGGAACCCCGCCGTGGAGCAACAGGCTATCGACCGGACCCACCGGATCGGGCAGACCAAAAATATATTTGCCTACCGGATGATCTGCAAGGACACCATCGAAGACAAGATCCTCCAGCTGCAGGAGAAGAAACGGGCCCTGGCCAAAGACATCATCTCCGATGATGCTACGTTTGTGAAGGCACTGACCAGGGAAGATGTAGAATATCTCTTTTCATAAGCCGCTTATCGGCCTTTTCGGCCGGTTCATCCGTTTTCCAACAAAAATTAACGGTTTCCCGAAGGTTGTTTCCTGTTCTTACGTCTATTTTCGTACACCTGTTTAATTGATTACTGTGTACTTCGAAGCTTACCCAACTCACTGAGCCACATAGTACAACAAGATGACCAGGATTAAACCACAAGCGAAGTAGTATGAAGAAGATTTTTACCTTTTCCGCTTTATTGCTGATACTAATTACAACCGCACAGGCCCAGAAAGCTGATGGCAGCATTAAAGGAAAACTGGTGGACACGGCCGCCAAACAGCCCATTGCCGATGCCACCGTTTCTGTTTTAAACGCAAAAGACTCCTCCCTCGCCACTTTTACCCTGTCCAACAAACAGGGGGCTTTTGAGGTCAAGGGTCTGGTCCCCGGCACCTATCGCCTTATCATTTCCAGCAAAGGATATGGTGAATTCAAGCAAAATATTTCAATCAGTGAAACTAATAAAGCCGTGGAGCTTGGCAACCTTGCCATGCAAAAAGATTATAAAACACTGGAAGGCGTAACCATAATCAGCGAATCGCCGATACAGGTGAAGAACGATACGGTCCAGTTCAATACCAGCGGATTTAAAACACAGCCCAATGCTTCGCTGGAAGACCTGCTGAAAAAGATCCCGGGAATGGAAGTGGATAAGGAAGGAACTGTGAAGGCACAAGGGGAGCAGGTACAAAAAGTGCTGGTGGATGGTAAAGAGTTTTTTGGCAACGACCCCAAACTCGCCACTAAAAATCTGACAGCCGACATGATCGAAAGTGTGCAGGTGTTTGACGATATGAGTGACCAGGCCAAGTTCACCAAGATAGATGACGGCAGCCGTACCAAAACCTTAAACATCAAACTGAAAAAAGACCGCAACAAAGGATATTTCGGAAGGGGATTGGTGGGTGTGGGCAATGATGGCCGCTACGAGGGAAACCTGAGTGTAAACAAATTCACCGGCGCACAGCGGATATCCCTTCTTTTCAATACCAATAATATCAACAAGCAGGGATTCTCTTTTTCTGATATCATCAGTGCCATGGGCGGCTTCAGTGGTTTTGGCGGCGGGGGCAATACCGGTGGAGCAGGCGGGGGAGGTTTTGGCGGCGGCGGTATGCAAATGACATCAACCCGCGGTGGCGGTGGTATGGGCGGCTTCGGCGGTACCAGCACCGGCATCATCAAATCATTGTCCGCCGGTCTCAACTACTCTGATGAGTGGGGCAAAGGGATAAAAGTAACCGGCAGTTATTTCTTTTCTGATTCAAGACCGAGACAGGAACAAGATATTTTCCGGCAAACATTTTATGCGAACGATTCCACGGCCAGCCTTAACAGGCAGACATTTTCCAATAACCTGAACCAGAACCACCGGTTTAACCTGCGGTTTGAATACCAGATCGATTCGATGAACTCTATCTTATATACGCCGTCACTTACCCTGCAGCATTCAGAGAACTTCAGCAGCGACAGTTCTTATACGAATTCCAAAACGCCGCTGAGTGAATTCCTGGCTATTACCGGTAAATCGCAAAACAGCAATGAGCGCAACGGGACAAACCTCGGGAACAATATCCTGTACCGCCACAAATTCAGTAAAACAGGAAGAACGGTCACCCTTGGATGGACCAATACCAATAACAACAGCAAGAGCGACGGGCTGACGATCTCCAACAACAGTTTCTTCCGGCCGGATGGCAGCCTCTACAACTCATTTTCGCAAGACCAGAATTATAAGCAGCGGATAGAAACCCGCAACAATTTGATCAGCACCTCTTATACAGAACCACTGGGGATGAACAAGCTGCTGGAACTGAATTATGCCTATACCAATAACAGGAGCAATTCCAAAAAAGAGACTTTTAATTATAACAATATAACCGACAAATACGACAGCCCGAACCTTCTGCAGACAAACAACTTCACCAATACGTTTGTGGCACACCGCTTCGGAACCAACTTCAGGGTGCAGGAAAAGAAATACAATTACCAGTTCGGCCTGGGTGTACAAAGAGCTACACTGGAAAGCAGGAGCTTCCAGGCGCTGACCAATAAGGATTCAGTGACAGGACAGACCTATACGAATCTTTTCCCCACGGCCAACTTTAACCTCACCCCGTCAAGAAGCAAGAACCTGAGGATCTCCTATAACGGAAGGACGAACCAGCCCAATGTTTCGCAACTGCAGAATGTGCCGGACGCCACCGATACCCTGAATGTAAGGATCGGTAACCCCAGCCTGAAACAGGAGTTCAACCACAACTTCAACATCGGGTTCAATACCTTCAATGTGCTGACCTTTAAATACATCGCCGCCAACATAAACCTCAGCACCACGAAAAATAAAATTGTGAGCAGCATTACCACCCGCGGGCCGGTGCAGACCACCACGTACGAGAATGTGAATGGTTATTTCAGGGCATCCTCTTTTGTAACGCTGGGATTGCCTTTCAAAAACCCCAAGATGAAAGGGTCCAGTATCAATGTCACCAACAACATGTCTTATACAAAAGATGTGGGCCTGGTTAATACGAAACAAAACATTACAAAGAACCTCAGCATATCGCAGGGGGCCGGTGTGAACATCAATAAGGAAAAGATCGACTTTGGCATAAAGGCAAATATTGCTTACAACAAAGTGAAATACAGTATCAACAATCAGCTGAATGAAGACTACTTCACCCAGACTTACTCCGGTGATATATCTTACAACTTTCCGAAGAACTTTACCCTTGCCACTAATTTTGACTATTTAATTAATTCAGGAAGGGCCGACGGGTTTAACCAGAGCATACCATTGTGGAATGCCAGCTTCAGCAAACTGTTCTTCAAAAACAAAAACGGGGAACTGAAGTTATCGGTGAACGATATCCTGAACCAGAACCAGAGCATCACCCGGAGCGCCGGCGACAACTACATACAGGATACAAGGAGCATGGTATTGAGGCGTTACTTCATGGTGAGCTTCCTGTTCAACCTGAACCGGATGGG
>JANNUI010000222.1:0-4822 GCA_031395125.1 Chitinophagaceae bacterium
ATAAGACCAAATTCAGGATTTGGTCTGCCATTTCCAAAAAGAAAGCGGCCCAAAAGGCATTTGCCCTTTTTTGCACCCCGCAGCAAAGAAACCTCCGAAAACCGCCAAAGATCTTTGAACTGGCGGAGAAACTGCAACTAAACATTGATGGAATAAAGGTAAACGGGTGGCGGTGGGGCCGTCATACAGACTCCGTCGACCAGGCGCCTGCGAAACGAGTACTGATCATTCATGGTTTTGAATCATCAGCTACCAATTTTGACCGCTACATCAAACCCCTTACCAAAAAAGGTTATGAGGTGCTGGCCTTTGATGCACCGGCACATGGGCGCAGCGGGGGAAAGAAGATCACCGCCCCGCTGTATAAAAAAACGATACAGGAGATCAATAAGAAGTTTGGTCCTGTTCAGTCGTATATGGCACATTCATTCGGGGGACTGGCCGTAACCCTTGCACTTGAAGAAACAGATCATACGAATGACTACAGGCTGGTGTTAATTGCCCCCGCAACAGAAACGTTGACCGCCATTGACACATTTTTCAGTTTCCTGGAATTAGATCCGGCCCTTCGCCCGGAATTTGACAACATCATACTCCAAAAGGGCGGCGTCAGCCCTTCCTGGTATTCCATCAGCAGGGCCATGCAACATATCCGGGCAAGGGTGCTCTGGTTTCATGACGAGGATGATGATGTGACCCCTCTCAGCGATGTGCTGAAAGTAAAGGCTGAAAACTATCCCCATATGGAATTCGTATTTACAAAGGGACTTGGTCACCGCCGGATCTACCGGGACAATAAGGTAACAAAGGCCGTTGTTGATTTTTTGTAAATACTACTTAAGCTTCAGGGCTGTATTTAACCTTTCTGCCACATTATCCCAGTTTACTATTTGCAGCATTGCATCTACAAAATCAGGCCGTTTATTTTTATACTTCAGGTAATAGGCATGTTCCCACACATCCACCACCAGCAGGGGAACAACACCCCACTGGGTCAGCTTTTCATGATTTTCGCATTGAAGTACCGTCAGTTTATTACTGTAGGGCTGATAGCCTAAAATACCCCATCCATTTCCATCCACATCTTTGGAGGTTTTGGCGAGGTATTCTTTCAGTTTATCATAACTACCAAAATCCTTTTCTATACGTTTCAGCAATTCCCCTCCCGGGTTATTTTTTTTATTGACAAGGTTAGTCCAGAAGATGGTGTGCAGTACATGTGATGAAAAATGATAGGATAATTTTTTGGTCCAGTAATCCACCGTCTCCATGTTGTTCTCATCCAGGGCTTTCCGTATCATCTGCAAATCTTTATTGGCTGCTTTTACGGCCCCGCCATGATGAAACGTATGGTGCAGGTAAACTGTTTCCTCATCCATATACGGCTCCAGGAAATTTTTGTTGTATGGCAACGCCAGGTGCTGAAAATTACCCGCTGCATCTGTTAATTGATCAAGGCCATTTTCGTCATAGTGCTGGGCCAGGGCTGAGTTTGAAGGGAGGATGCTGGTTGCAGCCAAAATACCGCCAGCTGAAAGAAATTTTTTGCGGTTCATAGATGAATATTTATGGAGAAGTGCATGATTTAACCTGATTTTAAAGGTATCCATTAAATCTTAAATTGACCTCTGATCGTATTTATCGGGACAACAAAGTGACCCGGTCAGTTGTTGAATTCTTATGAAAATGCTGGCAGCAATACTTTTTTTACTTACTTGCAGCAGTTCCTGCTCCAAAAAGGATATGACCCATTTGTCTTCTGTCAATACTGATACCATGCCTGCCAATATCAAAAAATACCAATGGCTGGCTTTGGGTGACTCTTATACCATTGGCGAATCAGTGGCCCTGCAAGACAATTTTCCCAACCAGGCAGCAGCCATGATGAGAACGGACAGTTCTGTTTTTGAGACCCGCATCATTGCCCGAACCGGCTGGACGACCGATGAACTGGAAACGGGTATCATCTCAGCCAATAATGCCGGCCCCTTGCTGGCAACATATGATTTTGTTACCCTGCTGATCGGGGTCAACAACCAGTATCGTGGCCGCAGCGTTGAAAACTATAAACCGGAATTTGAAGAACTGCTGAAAAAAGCCATCCGCTACGCAGGCAACAGGCCGGAAAGGGTCATTGTCCTTTCTATTCCTGACTGGGGTGTTACCCCTTTTGCAGAAGGCAGGGACCCGGCACTGATAGCAATGGAAATTGATGCATACAATGCCGCCAATAAAGAAATTGCCCTGCGGTATAACATACATTATATAGATATAACACCATGGACCAGAGAGGCAGCTTATGACCTTAGCCTGCTGGCGGCTGACGGACTGCATCCTTCCGGCAAAGAATACAGGAGGTGGGCAGAAAGAATTGTACTGTTCTTTAGATCGAAATTATAGCTGAGTTTCAGCGTAAAATACCCTCGGAAAATATTATTTATGAAGGGGTTGAAAACATGACATAATTAGTTTTCCCGGAAAATTTATTATCCTTGTCCTAACTTGCGGCCGCTGAAAAGCGGTTTTGAGTTGTCAGCCAAAGCTTTAGCAAAGGCTGAATCGTCCGCCGAATCCCCGGATGCTTTCGGGAGAAGGCGGATTATCATATAATATGGTATCCTGATATGGCTAAAAATTTACTCATAGTAGAGAGCCCTGCGAAAGCAAAAACGATCGAGAAGATCCTGGGGAAAGATTTCCAGGTAAAGAGCTGTTTTGGCCATATTCGTGATCTTGCAAAGGCAGGTATGGGCATTAATGTCGAAAAGAATTTCGAGCCCACTTATATCGTTCCCCCGGAAAAAGAAAAAGTGGTGAGGGACCTGAAAAACCTGGCTGATAAATCTGAAGAAGTGTGGCTGGCAACGGATGAGGACCGGGAAGGTGAAGCCATCAGCTGGCATCTCTGTGAAGTGCTTGGGCTCGATCCGAAGAAGACCAAACGGATCGTTTTTCATGAGATCACCAAACCCGCCATCAAAGCAGCGGTAGAAAATCCGCGGCGGGTGGATATGAACCTGGTGATGGCGCAGCAGGCCCGCCGGATATTGGACAGGATCGTTGGTTTTGAACTGAGTCCTGTACTCTGGCGCAAGATGAGTATGCGCAACAACCTGAGCGCTGGCCGGGTGCAGAGTGTGGCAGTGCGGCTTATTGTGGAAAGGGAAAGGGAGATCAACGCTTTTACACCTGTCAGCACATTTAAGATCGAAGCGCTGTTCACTGCCAAAGATGTTTCAGACAGGAATGTAACATTCGCAGCAGAAGGAAAGAAACAAACCACGGCGGAAGATGCAGAAGCATTTCTGCAAAGCTGCATCGGCTCCAACTATAAAGTAACCGATATACAGGTGAAGCCGGGCAAACGAAGCCCTGCCCCGCCCTTCATCACTTCCACCCTGCAACAGGAGGCTTCAAGGAAATTAGGCTATGGCGTATCCCGTACCATGCTCATCGCACAGAAATTGTATGAGAACGGTTATATCACTTATATGCGTACAGACAGTGTGAGCCTGAGTAATACCGCGCTCGGTGATATCACCAGTACGGTGAAGAGCATGTATGGCGAAGAATATCACCAGTTCCGCAAGTACAAGAACAAAAACGAATCTGCCCAGGAAGCACACGAAGCCATCCGGCCTACCTACATGAGCAATGCCAGCATACAGGAAACAGAATGGGCAAGACTGTATGAACTGATATGGAAAAGAACAATGGCCTGCCAGATGGCCGATGCAGAACTGGAAAAAACAATTGCAAAAATTGAAATATCAAGCAACCTGCCTACCGGACAGGCAGGCAAAGAAGAACTGACTGCCAGTGGTGAAGTGCTGAAGTTTGACGGCTTCCTGAAAGTGTACCGGGAAGATAAAGACGAGGATGAACTGGAAGAAGAAGCCAATGAAGGCATGCTGCCACCGTTGACCGTTGGTCAGCAATTGCCGTTCAATGAAATGAAAGCAACGGAACGATTCAGCCGCCCGCCTCCGAGATATTCTGAAGCATCATTGGTAAAGAAATTGGAAGAGCTGGGTATTGGCCGGCCTTCCACGTATGCGCCTACGATTTCTACCGTATTAAAAAGAGGTTATGTGGAGAAAAGGGATAAAGAGGGAGTGATACGTTACTACAGTGTGTATTCGCTGAAGCATGATAAGGTGAATAAGGAACTGGCCAATGAAACCACCGGCGCTGAAAAATCAAAATTGTTTCCTTCTGACCTTGGGTTGGTGGTCACTGACTTTCTGATACAGTATTTTGATGATGTAATGGATTATGGATTCACTGCAAGAATAGAAGAAGAATTTGACGAAGTAGCCGAAGGAAAGATGAAGTGGAACAAGATGATCGATGATTTCTACAGCCCTTTTAAAAAGGACGTGGAGAAAACAATTGAAACAGCAGAACGTATAAAAGGAGAAAGGGTGCTGGGCACTGATCCCGACAGCGGTAAACCTGTTGTAGCCAGGATGGGACGCTACGGCGCAATGATCCAGATAGGTGTGGCGGATGATATTGAAAAACCCCGTTTTGCCAAAGTCCCAACCGGCCAGAGTATCGAGACCATCACATACGATGAGGCCATGAATCTTTTTGGCGCACAGGGCCCGATGGGACAATATGAAGAAAAAGATGTGTTGGTAAATGTGGGGCGCTTCGGGCCTTATGTAAAATGGGGCGAAGAGTTTATATCATTGCCCAAAGGTACTGACCTGGGCAAAGTTGATTTTGAGAAAGCAGTCCATCATATCAAACAAAAACAGATTGCTGATGCCCCGGTGGGCAGTTACGATGGCAAATCCATTACCAAAGGCAGTGGCCG
>JANNUI010000240.1:0-1905 GCA_031395125.1 Chitinophagaceae bacterium
AATAAGTGAGTTGGTAATCACAAATTCGGAACTGGGAATCTGATGTGATTGGTAATATTGTTTCTGTAAAATTTTATTCTTAATTGTTCTCAGTACAGATGGCTTTGGATAAATCTTTACTCCTTCAGCTTCTAATTTTTCCAGGGCTTCCACATTTACATTTTCAATTTCGATGGTCAGGGCATCTAACCCTTTTCCAAAATTATAGACCGCCTCAAAATCTTTTATATCTCCTTTGGTAAAATGATGGCAGAGATGTGCAGCGGGGCATTCATCATCATTTTCCAGCACAAATGTTTCAACGGGATAGTTGGCAGCTGCCTGTAATAACATTCTGCCGAGTTGACCGCCACCAAGGATACCGATTTTGGGTAGTTTACCCTGAGTATAACGAAGGGAAGGGTTTTGCATGGGGCAAAGATAAGGTGATGTTGGAGTCTAATGTAACGCTTATGGAGATGGGCTAACCGATGTCCATCCCCCATCAATAATGAGGCTTTGCCCTGTAATATGTCTTGCGGCAGGAGAAATAAGAAACAATGCAGCATTTACAATATCCTCAATAGTAGCGGCACGTCCCATTGGAGTAATTGCAGCCCAGGTTTTTTTGTATTCCGAGTCGTTTAGAGTTCGTTCAGTCAGAGTAGCCCCGGGGGCTATTGTATTTACCGTTATTTCATAGGGCGATAATTCAATCACTAAATTCTTAGCCAGCATTTCTATAGCGGCTTTTGTCATACTGTAAGCCGCTAAGTTTTTATGAGCCTGGTGACCGGTTACAGAAGACATGAATAACAATGAGCCTTTTTCTTTTTGAGCTTTCATTTGATTAGCTGCATGCTGGGCCAGAAAGAAAGTGCCGCTGATATTTACATTCATTACACGTTGTAACTCAGCGGGAGTATAACTAAAAAAATCACCAAATAATGTAACACCTGCATTGGCAATTGCAATGGTAAGTTTCCCAAATTGTTTTACTGCTTCATCAACCATTTTTTTTACAAAATCGTTGTCTGCTGCATCTCCGGTAATGGATGCACAAATACCGCCGGCTTTCTTAATTTCATCGGCAGCTTTTAACGCCAGTTCTTCATTTTCATCATTCAATAAAACTTTAGCACCCCGCAAACACAATTCTTTTGCAATACCAAAACCAATTCCCTGGCCTGCACCTGTAATAATAGCAACATGATTGGTAAATTCCTTTTTCATAATGGGATCGTAAATTAAATCTTTTATCGTGTAAATCAACATTGGCTATTATTCCACCGGCAATTTCATTAAATGAAAATTGTTCCATGGGACAGGATAAAAAAGCGATTCAATACATGTTATTGTGGCATAGGAAATACTGCGATATTCATACTTATAAATCACTTAATTTTAGCTGCAAAACTAACTGATTAGTGCCCGTAACTTCATCATCCGACGAAAAGGAACTTTTATCACTATTGCTGAATGGCAACGAACAGGCATTTGAAAAAATCTACCAACTCTACAGCAACAGGCTTTATGGCAACCTGTTGAAATTAGTTAAGTCAGAAGCTGAAGCACAAGAAATTCTGCAGGATGTTTTCCTGAAAATATGGTTGAACCGTCAAAACATTGACTTAGAAAAATCTTTCCGTTCTTATCTTTTTAAAATTGCAGAAAACAAAGTGGTTGATTTCTTCCGCAAAGTGGCAAGGGACAAAAAAAGAGAAGCTCAGTTAATTTCATTAGCTACCAATGAATATATGCCGGTAGAAGATCTGTTGCAGTCTGATGAAAAGGCAGCGATCCTTCAAAAAGCGATTGACTCATTACCTCCCCAACGCCAACAGGTATTCCGCTTATGCAAACTGGAAGGCAAGAGTTATAAAGAAGTAAGCGAATTATTAGGTATTTCTGTTTCCACTATCAGCG
>JANNUI010000252.1:0-2134 GCA_031395125.1 Chitinophagaceae bacterium
GCCGAACTGAAGTTGGGGTCTTTGGCACATTCCGCATGACGGTCATAGAACTTTTGCTGGATCAGGTGGTTGGTTTTCATGCCAAAACATATCTGGTTGAAGAATTTTTTGAAACCATAATTCTCAAGCAGCTGCTGGTAATAAGGCGGGTTGAAATTCATGCAGTACATGGGCTGCAGTTCATGCCCTTTCACCACAAGGCCCCACCAGCGGTCCCTTTCCCCGAAGTTGATGGGGCCGTCCATGGCTTCCATATCCCGCTGAAGCAGCCAGTGCCTGGCCACATCAAAAAGTATATCGGCAGCGTCCTGGCTGTTGATACAGTCAAAAAAACCAATACCGCCTATCGGCACATCATCGCCTTTGTTCTTGTATTTTTTATTGTTGAATGCTGCGATACGGCCGATGAGTTTGCCGGAGCTATCCTTTAGTATCCATCTTGTTACTTCTCCATGCCGGTAAGTCTTGTTTTTCTTTTGATCAAACACTTCATTCACATCCTTGTCCAGGGGGCGGATCCAGGCCGGGTTATTTTTATTCAATTCCACGTTTACCCGGATAAATTGTTTGGCCAACGCCGATGTGGTGACTTCAAGCAATTGCATAGGGCAAATGTAGTGAAGAATTCCAGCCAATTCTTTAGCTTTAAGCACTGGCTGTTTATATGCATTTCTCAAAGATCATACTTGCCGTCTTTATCGGAATCATGCAATTGCAGGGTGAAGGCTGGTCACAAAGCGCCATCAGTCCGGTGGAAAAACTGAAAGCCTTAAAACTGAACCGGCATACCTGTGATTCATTGATAAAGCTCATTAATAATTCACCGGACGACACATTGAAAGTAAACCGGCTTATAGTGCTGTGCGGAACGCTGACTAACCAGGATGCTGATTCCTCAATTGGATTAGCCAAGGATGCATTTTTGCTGGCAGAGAATCTCGGCTATAAAAGAGGGATGGCTGTTGCATTATACCGGACGGCAGCTATTTATGCTGAAATGAAACAGGACAGGATAAAAGAGGTGGAATTTTGCCGGAAGGCCATTGACATTGCGGAGAAGAACAGCATTTTTCCTGAATTGCATGACTTTTACTCAGGAATATTTAACAGTTATTATTACCAGGGACAGTTCCCTTCGGCCATGGATATTGCCCAGCGGGGATTAAGCTATGCAGAAAAAAGAAAAGAACAGGAACAGGTTCTGTTGTACAAAAACAATATCGGAAACGTCTTTTACCGGCAGGGCAACTTAAAAGAGGCGGAAAAGAATTACACTGAAGCGTTATACATTGCTGAAAAAACAAACAAACCGGAAAAATTGGCCAGTACCAGCCTGAACCTGGCAGATATTTATATCACTTCAAAGGATTCTTCAAAAATTTTCAGTTATGTTGACAGGGCGGTAGCAATCTACAGGGATCATTTCGAAGATCCGGCTTTCAATGGCCGCAAGCACCGTTATAGCTTTGCCCTGTTTAAAAAAGCGGAGGCATTTGGTCTGATTGGTAAACCGGACTCTGCCATGAAGTATGTCAGCCAGGCCCTGTATTTATGTAATTCACAGCTTCAATGTGATCTGTTTGATGTGATAAACTATTACCTGCTGGCCGGGAGATTATACCTGGAAAAAACCAATTATACAGTAGCCAAAGAATATTTCAATAAAGCCCTGCAAACTGCCATACAGATCGGGCACAAGGAAAATACCCGTGATTCTTACAGCGCCCTCT
Source organism: Chitinophagaceae bacterium (assembly GCA_031395125.1). Classification (GTDB taxonomy): domain Bacteria; phylum Bacteroidota; class Bacteroidia; order Chitinophagales; family Chitinophagaceae; genus JJ008. The sequence continues at coordinate 1,731 of JANNUI010000252.1, forward strand.
CCGGAATTTACCAGGCTGAAGAGAAATACGACAGTGCTTTACATTTTTTCCGGATGTACAACCTGCTTAAAGATGAAATAACCAACAAGGAAACTCAATCAGCAATAACCAGGATACAGGGAGAGTATGATGTGGCTAAAAAGGATGAAGTTATAGCCAGGCAGAACAATCTTCGCAATATTATCATAGGATCTTTTGCTTTTTTCCTGATCACTGCGGGGTTTTTATACAACCGTTACCGCCTGCGCCAGCGCAACCGCTACCAGCAGGAATTGAACCGCCAGCAGAATGAACTATTTAATGCAATTGCTGCTGCACAGGACCAGGAACGTAAACGTATTGCCCAGGATATTCATGACAGCCTTGGATCCATTCTTTCGGCAGCCAAACTGAGATTATCAGCT
>JANNUI010000295.1:0-19582 GCA_031395125.1 Chitinophagaceae bacterium
AGGCCCCTTTGTGCTGGTTGGCCCTGATCAGGGATGCCTGTAAGTGTTTAGGGTCACGGTCCATCGTTCTTGCCACAAAAGTGGAATCAGCGCCCAGCGCCAATGCCAGCGGGTTAAAAGGATGGTCGATACTTCCCATCGGGGTACTCTTGGTTATTTTGTTTTCTTCAGAAGTGGGGGAGTATTGTCCTTTGGTTAACCCGTATATCTGGTTATTGAACAATAAAATATTCACATCAAAATTGCGGCGCAGCAGGTGTATGGTATGATTACCACCGATACTCAGTCCGTCACCATCACCCGTTACGATCCATACACTCAGTTCGGGTCTTGCAGCTTTAAGCCCCGAGGCAACTGCGGTCGCCCTGCCATGGATCGAGTGCATACCATAGGTGTTCATATAATACGGAAAACGGCTGCTGCACCCGATACCTGAGATAATGGCAATATTTTCACGGGGTATGCCGAGGGTGGGCATTACTTTCTGCACCTGTGCCAGGATGGAATAGTCGCCGCATCCGGGGCACCAGCGTACTTCCTGGTCGGTGACAAAATCTTTGGCGGTCAGGGCAGGGGCTGTTGTTACTTCACTCATGGTCTTAAAATTCCTACAAATTTAATGAATTAAGAATGACCGGCAAGTGGGGTTCGGCATCCCGATAGCTATCGGGAGGCTAGTGGGGCCTCTTCACTCCTTCAATTCTTCTACAAGCTCATGGCTAATGGCTCAGGGCTCAAGGCCATTGATCATTGAACATTTTCCCCCAAAGCTTCCCAATATTCTGCTGCCCTTCGGGTATGCGGAATGACAATGGTGCCCCCGACAATATTGGCTACGGCAAATACTTCGTATAGCTGCCCGGTGGTCACTCCCAGTTCATGGCTTTTACCGAGGTGGTATTTTATGCAGTCGTCGCAGCGGAGTACCATGCTGGCTACCAGGCCCAGCAATTCCTTGGTTTTTACATCCAGGGCGCCGGCTGCGTAGGCGTTGCTGTCAAGATTCCAGAGTCGTTTGATGACGAGGTTGTCATTGCTGAGGATCACCTCATTCATCCGGGTGCGGTAGTCGTTGAATTCTTTTACAGGATTGCTCATATAGAATGATTTAATCCTTAAATGTAGAAAAGTTCGCCTTTTATCCCATACTGCCTGCCAAACAATCGGGTTGTTGTATATTCAGCATCAAAAAAACAGGTATGCAAAGAGTCATTTGTGTTTTCATTGTTTTGTTGACTACGGTCTTCTCGGTCGCTCAAAACGGTACCGGGCAGGTAAAAGTGACGGATATGCTGAAGATAAGATCCATTGGTGCCGTATCGCTTAGCAGCGACGGGGGCAAAACAGTGTTTACCGTAACATCCATAGAGCCGGAGGGAGAGAGTAAAGTAGAGTTTAAATATGTGACCCAGGTATGGATGGTGAATACGGATGGAAGTGGTACGCCCAGGCAACTGACGACGGGGAAAGACAACTCCTCGCAACCGGCATTCAGTCCCAATGGAAAGCAGATTGCGTTTGTGAGACAGGCCGATGGGAAGCCTCAACTATTTTTATTATCACTGGATGGCGGTGAAGCAATGCAGCTTACCAAACACAAATACGGGGCAGGCAGTCCCCGCTGGAGCCCAGATGGGAAGCAGTTGCTCTTTTCTGCATCGGTACCCCTGAAAGATATGCTTATCGATTCATTGTTGAACCCCGGCAAAGAAATTCCTAAGTGGCCTTCTGAAAAACCGGGGATCGGCAAAAATCAGGAATACAAAATTTCTTCTGCAAAGGCGGACCCTGACGGTAATATGGAAGAGATAAGGGCGTACCTGAATAACAATGCCAACGACAGGAAGGCAAAAGTGATATACAAGCTGAATTTCCTGGACGAGCAGGATGTAAATGCCGACATAAGCATTAATCATTTTTTTATTATAGAGGCAAAACCGGATGCCCAACCGGCGGCTATTACCAAAGGATTTTTCCGATACAATTTTGCTGACTTCACACCGGATGGCAAACAACTTATTCTTGCCGCTGATATTGATTCAACGGAACACCCAGACCGCTCACTGGAAGGAGAGATCTACAGCATCAGCACAGATGGCAGTAACCTGCGCAAGCTGCTGGGCGAACCCGGAAGGAACTATAACTCTCCCCGCATCTCTCCCTCGGGAAAGTGGCTGGCCTTTCAATACGGTAACACATCGTTTGTAAGTATTCCAACACTTGCTGTAATGCCGCTGAATGGTTCATCAAAAGATAAGATAGATATTGTTTTTGACAGAAGCAAAGGGAATATCACCTGGAGTGATGATGAAAGATACATTTACTTCTCAGCCCAGAGCAATGGAGGACAGCCATTATACCGGGCGGATGTAAACACAAAGAAAGTGGAACAGCTGACGGATTATAAAAGCGGCATCAGTAATTTCGGTTTATCAGGAAATAAGCTGGTGTTTGTAAAAACAGAAGTGGCCAGTCCGTTTGAATTGTATTTGGCGGATGTCTCCGTTAAAAACCCGGCACGCATCAGCAGTTTTAATACCGGATGGGTAGCATCAAAGAAACTCAGCATTCCGGAAAAGCATAGTTTCAAAAATGAAAAAGGAATGGAAGTGGAATATTGGGTAATGAAACCCTCGAACTATGAGCCCGGTAAAAAATACCCGCTGCTGCTTGAGATACACGGCGGGCCATCAGCCATGTGGGGGCCGGGCGAAAACACTATGTGGCATGAATACCAGTATTTCTGCAGCAAGGGATATGGAGTGGTCTATTGTAACCCGAGGGGAAGTGGTGGGTATGGACTCGATTTTCTAAGGGGCAATATCAACGATTGGGGCGCCGGGCCCACCCGTGATGTACTGACTGCGCTGGACAAAACAGTAGCAGAAGGATGGGCCGACACTTCAAGGCTGATGGTTACCGGTGGGTCCTATGCCGGATACCTGGTGGCGTGGATCATTGCACATGACCAGCGGTTTGCAGCAGCTTGTTCGCAGCGGGGGGTATATGACCTGGCCACTTTTTTTGGCGAGGGTAATGCCTGGCGCCTGGTGCCAAATTATTTTGGCGGCTATCCCTGGGAACCCGCCACAAAGGCAACATTGGAAAGGGAATCTCCGATTAATTATGTCCAGAACATCCGGACGCCCTATATTATTTTTCATGGGGATAATGACCGGAGAACCGGTTTTGTGCAGAGCGAAATGCTGTATAAAAGTTTAAAGGCACTGGGCAGGCCGGTGGAATATGTACGGCACCCCGGCGGTACCCATGAGCTGACCCGCAGCGGAAACAACCGCCAGCGGATAGACCAGCTGCTGCGGACCTATGAGTTTTTTGAACGGTGGATCCGGAGATAATTTTAACGATTGGATGCCACGATGCAGCTTTTTTTAACGTCAGAGCTGATAATAGTATGTACAGAAACAAAACAAAAGTGATCCTGGGTCTCTCGGCCTTTGTGTTGCTGGGAGTAGCCGCTGTGAAAGCCCCTTATCAAAAAGAGCGGAACCTGAAAATATTGCCTAAAGATATCAGTGACCAGAAACTCGACAGTATCATGGAAACCTATAATGTGGCGCTGGGCGTGAAATGCGAGTTCTGCCATGTAAAAAGAAAAGATATTGCAGACAGCCTTGACTATGCCTCTGATGCAGAACCCATGAAAGAAGAAGCCCGGAAAATGATGCGGATGGTAATTGATATTAACAGGAATAATTTCTGGTATAATAAAGATGAGCGTCCTGAATACCTGAAAACAGTAACCTGCAGGCATTGTCACCGCGGTGAACCTTTTCCGCCCGAATACAAATCCCCGTAGCCGGGGGTTGTTCCCAAACAAAAACAGTTTAAAAGGACCGGGGATGGAGGTTCAGTCATCGTCTTTTTTGCATGACTTCAGCCATTCTTTAACTCCTTTAAGGATCTGCTTTGCCACGGCTTTATGAAAGTCGGGGTTCAGGATCAAGATCTCATCTTCTTTATTACTCAGGAATGCCACTTCCACCAGGCAATTGGGGTAATCTGTAGGACCGTTTAATGCAAAGTTGAAGCTGCCGATATTTCCGAAATCAATCAGGCCCAGTTCCAGCATGCTTTCCTGTATGTATTTGGTAAGCGGGCGGAAACCAATGTAGCGGTAATAAGTGCTTACGCCGCGGATGCTGTCCCTTACCGATGAATTAAGGTGGATGCTGATCAGGAAATCAGGGTCTATTTTTTTTACCATTTCCACCCGTTCCGTCATGCCCAGGTCGGTGTCCTGGTCTCTTGTCATATACACAGAGGCCCCATTTTCTTTCAGTACTCTTTCCAGCTCTTTGGCGATAAGCAGGGTATATTTCTTCTCCTGTATTTTGCTGAGGATACCCGTAGCGCCGGTATTGCTGCCCCCGTGACCGGCATCGACAGCAATTTTCATTTTTTCAATTTGCAGATCGCCGGGCTGTCTCTTTATTTTAATGACCAGCCTTTTTCCGACATAATATATGCTGTAGCCCCAGTGCTGATCATGCTTCAATTCAACAGTAATGCGGAATACATCATCTTCAAGCTGCTCATGATAAACATTTTTCACCTCTTTAAGCGATGTTCGCTGTGTGATCCAGTTGGTATTGCTGGTAGCCCCGAATACATCCACCACAATTTTGGAAGGATTTATCAGCTGCATACTCCGGTAAGGCAGTTTCTCCTCCAGCGATACCGCCACAGAATCATATTTTTCGTTGCCGGCGATGATCAGGCTGCTGGTGAGATAATAAGGCTGAAGTTTAACGCTGCTGTCTTTTGTAAAATTTGTTTTGGGCAGATAGGCAAAGTGATTTTTTGATAACTGCACCTTGTAATTAATGATAGTGCTGTCCATCACTTTCATCACCACACCCGTATCCAGGAATGTCATTTTTGCCCCGCCAAGGCGGTCGGTCCCAAGTCCATATTCGATATAGGGAAGGACCCCGGAAGTTTTACCGGCGAAGGGGTATCCGGTATTGGTGGTTACAGCCTGTCCCGTGGCGCAAAAACACCTGAAAACAATGACAAAAAGAAGGAATCGTAACATCACAGCAAGTTAACATAAAAACACCCTGTAGCCATTTCCGTAATAATACGAAAGCCCCGCATGGTTTTACTGAATTTTTCAATAAACGCTTTCTGACAAGCACTATCTGTATTGGGTGCCCGTTATTATTGCAGGCGGTGTTACTGCCCGGTAATATCCGTTCGAATCTTTATCCTAGTCCGAAGGACTCCTTCGGAGAAAAACCAATAGAGTATGACCTGGAATTCTGTCATGGGTATAATATCATCCGTCGCCCTTTTTTGCCCTGTCTTTTTCATCCTTGTTTTACGCCTGGGTAGATACAGAACCTTTCCGGTATTGTTATTTTATTATGCCACTGTTTTCATTTATAACCTGATGACGGAGGAACATATTGCAGCGGGCCCTGAAGTTATACTGTACTGGGGGCTGATCAATAACCTGCTGGATACACCCCTGATGCTTTTCTTTCTTATTTACTTCAGTACGTCGGCCGGTTTTACAAAACGGATCAAGGTTCTGATCGGAGCCTTTCTCTTATTTGAAATACTGGTGATCGCTTTACTTGGGCTGAACACCGATGCGATAACGGTTATACTGGGCCCCGGCATATTGATCTTATGTGGCCTGTTTATGTATTTCTTTATCAGGCAAACAAAGATCACCATTATGCACCGCCGGGGAACCGGCAAGGCGCTGATGGCTGCGGCGTTATTGTTTGCTTATGGTTGTTATGGCATTATCTACCTGATGTATTATGTTTTCAAAACTCCGTTTATTGAGGATACCTTCCTGGTGTACTTCCTGGTGGTTACCTTTTCATCCCTGCTTGTTACCACCGGTATCATCGTGGAAGAAAAACGTATCCGGAAACTGAATGAACTGAAAACAACCCGCCGCGAACTTTCGGATGTGTATGCGGGTGAAAAAAAGGCTGTCCCTCTTCAGCGAAAAGCTATGCTTGATTTTGACCGGGAACAGTGGAACTAATAACAATACCTTCCCTCAGCGATCATTTTATCGGCAATCCTCCTTCTTGCTTCTTTGCAGTTAAAGGGCTCTGCTTTGGTAAACCGCTTCAGCCCCATAAGTATCATGCGTTGTTCGTCACCATCGGCAAATGAATTGATGGCATCTTTACCCGCCTTATTTACATTATCGGCAGCATCATACAGGTATGTTCTCATGATATCAATGTGATGCTGGCAGGCCGCTTCACCTTTCTGATCTGCCATTTTCATCACCCGCAGCAGCACACTTTCTGCATTGTATGTCTGGATGGCCATATCAGCCAGGTTCATCAGCACTTCCTGTTCGCTTTCTATTTTCGTCATCAGCTTTTGCACGGCCGCCCCGGCAGCCATCAGGATGGCTTTTTTAAGATTGCCCACTAATTTTTTTTCTTTGGCAAAGGGAGCTTCATCATCTGCACCAAAATCAGGGATACTCATCAGTTCTTTTTGCACTGCCATAGCCGGACCCATCAGGTCGAGACGGCCACCCATAGCCCTTTTCAGGGTCATGTCTAAGGTGAGCAGGCGGTTGATCTCGTTGGTGCCTTCATAAATGCGGTTGATACGGCTGTCGCGGTAAGCCCTCGAAGCATTGTATTCTGCGCTAAAACCGTTTCCGCCATGTATCTGCACACCTTCATCCACGACATAATCCAATACCTCGCTGCCATCCACTTTCAGCATGGCACATTCAATGGCATATTCTTCAGCGGCACCCAGCATTGATTCGTTGAAGGGCTTGCCTGCTGCCAACAGTTCATGTTCTTTGTCGGTTATCCACTGTGCAGTGCGGTAAAGGGCACTTTCGGCCACGAAGACACGGATGGCCATTTGCGCCAGCTTGAATTTGATAGCACCGAAGTTGGCGATGGGTTGTTTGAACTGTTCTCTTGTTTTGGCATAGTCAACTGAATTGCTGATAGAACGCTTGGAACCGCCAATGGCAGCAGCGGCCAGTTTCAGCCGGCCTATATTCAGTATATTGAAAGCTATTTTATGTCCTTTGCCAATTTCACCCAGCAGGTTTTCAACCGGCACTTTGCAATCCTGGAAGTATAACTGAACGGTTGACGAACCTTTGATACCCATTTTATGTTCTTCGGGCCCCTGCGTAAAGCCCTCTGTGCCCCTATCCACTACAAAGCCGGTGAATTTATCGCCATCCACTTTGGCAAACACAGTATATACATCGGCAAAACCACCGTTGGTGATCCAGCATTTCTGCCCGTTGAGGATATAGTATTTCCCATCGGGGCTCAGTTTTGCTGAGCTTTTAGCACCAAGGGCATCGCTGCCACTGTTTGGTTCGGTGAGGCCATAGGCCCCGGTCCATTCACCATTGATGAGTTTGGGAATATATTTCTGTTTTTGCTCCGGTGTGCCGAAATATAAAATAGGCAATGTGCCAATCCCTGTGTGTGCTGCAATAGCAACAGAAAAGGAATGCCCTGCGCCAAGATATTCATTTACGATGGTGGATGTAACAAAGTCCTTTCCAAGCCCCCCATATTCTTCGGGGAATGAAGTCGCCAGCAAACCCTGTCCGCCGGCTTTTCCAACAAGACTCTTCATCAACCCCGGTTCCAGGTTGTCAATACGGTCAAGTGCGGGATAAATTTCTGAATCCAGGAACTGGTAACACATGTCCCTTACCATCAGTTGTTCTTCCGTAAACTGTTCAGGTGTGAATGTTCCTGACAGTGATGATTCCTTTACCAGCCATTCACCACCTTTCATCACCATAGCTACCGGGGCTGTTTTTGTTGCTGCTGCGGTACTCATACTAAATAGTTTAAGATTGTATGTTTAAGCGTTCTTTACTTAAGATTATCGTACACCAATTGTAAAACCTCTTTGCACACATCCACTTTTTCCGCAGGTACAGTTTCCAGCGCTTCGTTCAGGGTCTCTTCTGCCAGCACCATTGTTTCTTCCTGCAACTTCTGAGCCTGTTTGGTCAGGTAGATCAAATTAATCCTTCTGTCATTTTCAGAAGCTACCCTTTTAACCAGGTTCAGTTTTTCCAGGTTATCCACTAAACGGGTGATGCTGGGTTTGTCCCGGTAAGTGGCGTTGCACAATTCCTGCTGGCTGATGCCTTCCTGCTTCCACAAATGATACAATACACTCCACTGCTCAATGGTAATGCTGAGTCCTGCGGTATTGAATTTCTTTTGAAGCCTCCGGGCAATGGCTGTAGAAGCCTTTCCGGTAATAAAGCTGTATAATTCGCCTTTCTTAAATTGGTTGTTTGGCATATAGTTGTTTGTGCAACTATTCAAAATTAATCTTATTTTTGAATCAGCCAAGTTAATTATTGGAAAAAAATAGCGGCAATGGTTCAAGGCATATTTAAACATAAGGGTTCGGGTATTGCCTGGTACCGCTATGGTGCGGGACCCCGTATACTACTTTGTTTTCATGGCTATGGGGAGGAGGGAAGGGTTTTTGATTTCCTGGAAAAATATATTGGGCATCAATTCACTGTATTTGCTATTGACCTCCCTTATCATGGAAAAACTGATTGGGAAAACGAGTCCGTTTTTACCAATACTGATCTGCTGCAGATCATTGAGGGAGTTCTGTATAAAAACAACCAGAAACCTCAAGCAATAAACCCAAAACTCTCACTTCTTGGCTTCAGCCTTGGTGGTCGCATAGCCCTGGGTTATTACCAGTCGCAACCGGAACGGGTTGAAAGGATGGTTTTATTGGCCCCCGACGGATTGAAGGTAAATTTCTGGTACTGGCTCTCCACCCAAACATGGATGGGTAAAAAATTCTTTGCATTTACTATGAAACACCCTGGCTGGTTCTTCGGGTTTCTGAAACTGCTGAGCAGGATGAAACTGATCAATGCCAGCATCTTCAAATTTGTGAATTATTATATAGGCAACCGTGAAGTAAGAAGGCTTTTATACACCCGGTGGACAACCCTCCGGAAGATAAAACCCGACCTGGCCCGGATAAAAGATGCAATACAACAGCATTCAACTCCGGTACGGTTGCTGTATGGAAAGCACGACAGGATCATTGTATCATCAGTCGGGGAGAAATTTAAAAATGGGATTGAAGAGCACTGCAGCCTTACTATTATCCCATCGGGTCACCAGGTACTGCACGAAAAGCATGCGGAAGACATCGTCCGGGGTTTACTTGATTAAAGTTACTGCTCACTACGAAGTCATTACTCAACGATGACGATGTAGTAGATTTGCCAGGCATGATCATCTTAATTATTTGTGTCGCATTATTTACCGCTTACTCTTTGCTGGTATTATATTATTGGTATAACTGGAGAGCTGTTCCGGTTACAGATCTGCCTGCTGGCACCACTTTAACGGGCATATCTGTTGTTATCCCTGCCAGGGACGAAGAAGAGCATATCGGGCAACTGCTTGCAGCACTGCAGGAACAAACGTATCCCGGGGAACTGTACGAGGTAATTGTGGTGGACGATCATTCGACTGACAATACAGCCGGGGTAGTCAAAAGCTTTGCCGGGGTAAAACTGATCTCCTTACAGGAAGAGGGCATCAACTCATATAAAAAGAAAGCAATTGAGACGGGGATTGCTGCCGCTTCGGGAGAACTTATTGTGACAACCGATGCCGATTCTGTGCCGGGACCGGAATGGCTGAAGATAATAGCAGGATATGCTGCGGATAAAAATGCAGTGTTTGTTACGGCCCCAGTAGTTATTGCATGCAATTCATCGGTGCTGCAAATGTTCCAGGCTATGGATTTTATGGTACTGCAGGCGATAACAGGGGCGGTGGTGCATAAAAAACAATTGTCTATGTGCAATGGGGCCAACATCGCTTATTCAAAAAAAGTATTTCTGGAAGTAAATGGGTTCGCCGGGATTGACAGTATTGCCTCCGGTGATGATATGCTGCTGATGCATAAGATATGGAAGCAGTACCCGGATGGAGCGTTTTACCTCAAATCAAAAGAGGCCATTGTATCTACACAACCGCAAAAAACCTGGAAAGCTTTTTTTGATCAGCGTATACGATGGGCCAGTAAAGCGGGTAAGTATGATGATAAAAGGTTTTTCCCGGTGTTGCTGCTGGTTTATTTGTTCAACTTTTCATTCCTTGCCCTGTTTACTGCAGGTTTTTTCTGTTATCAATACTGGTTGTATCTGGCCGGGCTTTGGATCGGTAAAACACTGGCGGAACTACCGCTGTTTGGGTCAGCCGCTTCCTTTTTCAATAAGCGATGGGCGATAAAATGGTTTTTCTTTTTTCAGCCCCTGCATATTGTTTATACCATCATCTCCGGGCTATTTGGTCAGTTGGGGAAATATGAGTGGAAGGGGAGAAGGGTGAGATAACGGTAATTCCTCTTTTCAACTTAACTTCCGGGCATGGGCAGCAACCAATCTTTCCAACAGGCAGCATGGCGAAGGCTCCGGAAAAATAAAGGGGCTGTATTTGGCCTGGTGGTGATTTGCCTGGCAGCGCTGGTGGCTGTTTTTGCTTACTTCATTGTACCTGATCCTTCGCCTTTTGCCAACCGCATCATCGTGGAAATAAACGGGCAGAAGCCAGGGTATAAAAAAAGTTTTATCAAAGTAAGAAAAGAGAAAGAGGTTGCATCAACGGGATTTTTTAAGCAACTGGTCTCAGGCAAAGAAGATGCTTACCTGTATATTCCGGTTGACGGATCTGAGAAGAATGGGGACAGTATCATCGTCCGGAAATATATTGATGACGGCGTGAATGAGAGAGTAGCCTACCCCGTTGCACAAACAGCACCCAAACCTGTCATAACTCAAAAATTTATACTCGGAACGGATAAATACGGCCGCGATATTTTCAGCCGCATCATTGTGGGCACCCGGGTGAGTCTGAGTGTGGGACTTATCACCGTTGTCATTTCGCTGAGCATCGGGTTGGTTTTAGGCTCACTCGCCGGTTATTACCGGGGGAAGACGGATGACATCATCATGTGGTTCATCAATGTCATCTGGAGTATTCCTACTTTACTGCTGGTGTTTGCCATCACACTTGCGCTGGGGAAGGGGTTCTGGCAGGTGTTCATTGCAGTAGGTCTGACCATGTGGGTGAATGTGGCCCGGCTGGTGCGGGGACAAATTTTAGGCGTGAGAGAACTGGAATATGTGGAAGCCACCAGGGCACTGGGTTTTTCCAGCATGAGAACGATTGTAAAACATATCTGGCCCAACATTATGGGACCTGTGATGGTGATCGCCGCCAGTAATTTTGCATCCGCCATCGTAATAGAAGCCGGTCTTAGCTTTCTGGGAGTGGGTGTGCAGCCACCGCAACCCAGCTGGGGGCTGATGATAAAAGAGAACTATAATTTCATCATCACCCAAAATCCCATGCTGGCCCTTGCCCCGGGATTCGCCATCATGCTGCTGGTACTGGCCTTTAACTTACTGGGGAATGGTTTACGGGATGCCCTGAATGTGAGAGGAAGGATCTGATCCTCACCTGACTTCTCCTTCCTTCGGCAAATTCAGGAGGAGAGGAACCACACACAACCCTTTCTTTTCGGCGCTCAAAATTGGTCTTGCAATTTCCTGCTGTTGATATCAATTGAAACCAGGAGGGACAAACAAAGGAAGAAAAGACTCCCGATCTTATCAGTCTCGATCAGATCACTTAGAAAATTTAGAGTCAGTATCATGGATAAAACAACGCCAGCTGTAATGGCAGCCGTTTTATAAAAATGATCGTTCACCCGGTGATACAAATGCTGTGCATACCAGAGCAGGGCGCCCATCAACAGCAATAAAAATAATAAACCCGGAAGTCCCTGTTCAATGGCCGTGAGTAAAAAATAATTGTGGACCGTGGAATGGTCATCGTTATCACTTACCCATGTTTTGTAGGCAGGTACCGTATAGCCGGCATAATTGTCATAGAAAGTATTAGGTCCATAGCCGGTGAGCCAGTTATCTTTTATCATCCTCACCCCGGCGATCCAGCGGTAGAATCGTTCTGCAGTGGAAACATCTTTTAGTTTGTAAGTGGCCACCAGGTGCTCTCCGAAATCTTTATGAAAGATGGTGGTCTTGTAGTCGTGGGCATAGAGCAGGTACCGGTCATTTGCTTTTACCCAGAAGAGGGAAGCAATGATGATGAGAAGGGCGGCAATATAGGCAGCAAACAACCATTTTCTTTTTAGCAGCCACCCCGCAGCTGTGCCGGCCAATAAAGCCAGCCAAGCACCTCTGGCATAGGAGAAAAATAGAGCGGTCAGTGCAATAGCAATAAGCACTCCTATGATCCACCTGGTATCCCGGTTTTTTGTGAGGGAGAAAAATGCAACCAGGACCGGAACCATACAAACAAGCATTGCTGAATAATTAACATGGTTCCGGAAAAAAGGGGATACTGCATCGTTGATGCCGGCAAAACTAAAACCGGTCTGATAGTGACGAAAAAGGGTAATAATAGTTACAAGCAGGATACCCCCTGCCAGCATGCAGGCTGCCATGGCAACTCTCTGCTTGTTCTTTAGAATGATCAGCGGGGCTATAACAAAAGCCCCGATATACCAGCTTTTGGCAAGCAGGTACTTCATTGAAATAAAAGAATCGGTGGAGAAACAAACCGTAACGATCATCCAGGCCAGGCTTATCATCAACAAAATAAGCAAAGGGTGCTGCAGGGTTTTTGCAGTAATGAGATCCGGTGAATAAAACCAGCGGGCTAAAAAAATGAATGATATAAAAACCATCATCAGCTCATCCGGGAAATCGGTGCCGAACCCGGACGCAAACCGGTATTCAAATGAAAGTGGCAGAGAGAAAAGAAGGAAGAAAAAAAGTGATATGCTCCATTTCCACCCGGCATAAAAAAACAGCAAAGCAAATGGAAGCCCGATCAGGAAATAAAATCCGGTCAATGCGGCAAAAGCGGCAGTAAGGACAAAAAGCAGGGCCGATAATCCAAACAGGAGTTTATCTTTGTTTATCGCTATAGTCACCGCGGATTTATTTTTTTCTTTCCAATACTATTGCTGCCAGCAATGCAAATAAAAGACTGAGTACTGCAGTGGCAACCATTATCTGCATGCGCCGGGGTCTGTCGGGCCAGATTGCCGGTTTGGCATTTTCAACTGTGATCAAGGCAGGGGGTTTGCTGTCTATTATCAGCTGGTACTCGCCAATCATCTTTTCATAGGTTACCAACTGGGATCTTATCAATTCATTTCTTTCGGCAGATGCGCTGTCTGATAGTTGCTGCATTTTTTCTTTTCTTTCTATCAGTGCCTTCAGGGTGGCCTGGTTGCCTGCACTTAACAGGTTGGTATGGATGGCCTGTAGTTGTCCCAGCACAGCATTGGCTAATTGCGGGGCCAGGTTTTTATCCGTATCCCAGACCTTCACCTTCAGTTCGCCGTACTCACTTTTCATCACAACAGTATTCTTTTTCAGCAGGGAGGCTGATTTGCTGCGGGCCGCATCACCTTTTTCTTTCACTTTATAATGATCAAAGAGATTGAACTGGTCTGCGACGGCGAGGTAAACCGTATCTAATTTGGCAGTGCCGAGTACCCTGTCCAGGTCATCCGGATCACCAAGGGCAGCGTACAGGGCTTCAATATTCTCACTGAAGATCCTTGATTTGTCCGATGTGTAAGAACTGGCGGGAACGGCAGTGGTCACCGACATATACTGTCGGGGTTTCATAAAAGTAATGACACCCACTGCAAGCAGTGACAGCAGCACGGTAAAGAGAATTTGTTTCCACCATTTTTTTACCAGGATTGCAATATCAGGCATTTAAATAGTTTTTATTTTTTAATCAGGCTGACTGAAAAGTTTTTTCCACCTGGCTGCCGGGAAAAGACCCGAAGCTAATGTGATACTAATTGTGATCAGCAGAGCCCCGGCAATCTGTACTATTACATCCAATCTCTGCTGTCCCGACCAGTAAAGAAAACCACAGAGGGCGGCCCCTATAAAAATATACATTAGTACCGGGAGGAAGTGAATCGGCACGCCGCATTTTTTTTTGGCGTAAGCGAGAGTGGCAATCCCGCAAAAACCCTGGCTTACCAGTGCAGCAATACAACTCCCTTTTGCTCCCCAATCCGGTATCAGCCAGATGTTTAAGCCAGCATTCAATAAAACCGCCACAAGGGTGATATAACAGAACGGGACAATGTGACCTGTAGCAGTAAGCACCGTTCCGTAAACCTGCACCAGCGAATAGCCGATAAGGGCCGGCAGGCACCATTGCAGAACATCGATAGCGTTCACATCTGTATTATAATATAATACCTGCTGAATCCAGGGCGCCAAAAAGAAAACGATCACTGCAGTTGCCAGGGAAAAAACGATCAGCAGGTGCCGGCTTGCGAGGATGACCGGATTTATTTCATTTTTATTTTCCCGCTGACGGGCAATAAAGGGGAGTAAGAAAGAAGCGGTTAGATAGCCCACCATATTAGCAGCATCCAGAATGCGGTATGCGCCGGCGTAAATACCTGCCTCATGGGCATCTTTCATCTGCCGGAGCAAAAAACCATCCAGCCGGTAATGAACGGACATCAATAACACGATAGCAGCATAAGGCAATGCTGATACAAGAATTTTTTTTGCCGGAAATACAGTCCTGGTTTTTGAAAATTGAAATCCCTTTCGCAACAGTATGAATACAGAAACTGCGATAGCCGCCAATGTGCAGGCTACCTGTGTAACCAGGAATTTTTCAACCGTTATCCCGCCGGCTACCGCAGGCGCATACAGAAAACTGCCACAGAGCAATATCATTAATGTTTTGTCCAGCACCGAAAGCCAGGCATCAGTAATAAACCATTGCTGTGCAGTTATGATGCTGCGGAAAAAAAGGAACAGCGAAGACAACACCTGCACCGTGATCACATAGCCAAGGATCTTCCAGTCGCTGATGCCTGTCAGTAAAGCGACCGTACAAACGGCAAGAACATACAATGCGGAAAAAACAAGTTTGATAAAAAAAAACTGCCGGGCCCTGCTGCTGAATTCTTCTTTTCGGGCAGCCAGTTGCCTGTTGAAAAATGCAGTGAGACCCCAGTCCAGCAGGAAGCTGAAAAGGATAGAGAAATTCAGCAGGGAGAAATAGGCACCATAAGCCGCTGTTCCTGTTTCATTCTGGACCTGCCGGTCAATCCCTAGTATCCATAAAGGTTTTATGATCACATTTAATATGATCAGCAGGCCAAGAGATGAATAAAACCGTTGGGTTTCTTTCATGCAGGGGAACATTTTACAAACCATTGGCCCATCACATCACTTTTACATTTCTGCTGAAGCTTTCTTCCAGGGAAATAAATGTTTCAGTACGCTCAATACCTTTTATTTTTTGCAACTGGTCATGCAGCACAAAGCGCAACTGGGTAATGTCTTTGCAAACGATCTCTGCAAACATGCTGTAATTGCCGGTGGTATAGTTCAGCCTGACGATCTCAGGTATTTTCTGCAGCTCCCTGGCCACGGTGTCATAGAGCGAACTTTCTTTCAGGTATATACCGATAAAAGCGATGACATCATAACCGAGTTGTTTCAGATCTGCTTTCAACCTGGTACCTTTAACCACCCCGGCTTCCTGCAGTTTTTTAATACGGACATGGATGGTGCCGCCGGAGACAAATAGTTTCTTTCCCAGGTCGGCGTAAGAGATCTCAGCGTTCTCCATCATGTGGTGGATGATCTGCAGGTCAAGTTTGTCGAGATTCAATTTGGCTGCCATTTTCAGTTTGTTTTTAGAAATTATCAATAATAATTACCAAATATTTGAATAATTTCTATAATTTCAAAATATTTCTTAGAAAATTTGGAATGAAATGAGGGTAAAACCTATATTTGTCTCAGAAAGTTCTTATTTAAACACTGTGGGGTGATGAAATGGCGAAAGCCCGCCTTCGTCTCGGCTAAGCTGAGACTTCGGTGGGCGGCCCGGCAGACATGCCCTCTTGTCTCGGGGGTGGAGAGAAAAGGATAAACGTAAGGTAATGGGTTGACCACTAATGCTAGCAGTGCCTTATAGCTAACTTCTTCGTGGAGGTTCGAACCCTTCCCCTACAGCAAAAAAGCCTTCCCGGCCTCCGGGAAGGCTTTTTTATTGAATATTGTTTGTTGAGCATTGATTATTGAATATTCTAAACGCTCAAGGCACAATGATCAATGCTCAATATTCAAGGGGAAGCGACCAGCATCGATCACTCCAGATAGCTATCGGGACCTAATCCCGCTGTTAGTACAATTCACTTCTAAACCCTCTTTTCGAATTAATAAATCTGATCCCTATTAAATAGCAAATATGATGATATAGCGAAAAAAAATGTACTGAATTCGAATTAATGACCGACCAATTCATGTTAAATGTGATCCATGTAAATCAGGTAGGTTACGGGGGCCGTTGTTAACTATCCGATTGACCGGTATCGTCCATTTTGTCCAGGGGAGGATGAGCGGAATCCCTGGCGGGAAATCCTTAATTTATTTTACCCTTTACAATCTCTATCATATCTATAATATACTCTGGCGGTTCCGCGTTCTTCCCGGCTTTATTATAATATTCATTCAAAGCCTTATTATAAATTTCCAGGGCAAATGACCAGGATTTTTGAAGCCTTAAAGCATCAGCTTTCAGCAGTAGCGCTCCGATATAAGCTGGGTCGCCGGTTAATATCTTATCGGCATACGCTATCGCCTTGGTTGCATCACCGGATTGCCAGTAAAAGTTGCCAAGCTTCAACAAATGGCTTGTGTTGTTTTGTAGTTGTACTGGTAAAGTTGTGGCATCAATCCTGACAGTTACTGCTGTTGATCTTATTTCACCAATCATGGCTGTTACTTCGTATGATCCCGCAGCTAATTGAGAAATGCCGGAAGGATCTATTCCATAAGAAGCAAGATAATAGGCACGCTCATCCAGCACAGCAATATTTTCTGTTGCGGGATTGCCTAAATATTTAATTGGCCAGTTAATTGCTGACCTGTCGCCGGTTTTTCTAATGTTCCATTTGATCATTTGAACCCAGGGATCTTTATCAGAGCCGATAGATACAGCGGGTGGTTTTTTTAATTGCGATTGTATTGACTTTTTTTCTTTTTCAAAATCCTCCGGGCTGATTTTTTTCTGTTTGAGCTGCTCATCAAGTTCTTTCAACTGTTTTCCTGCAGCGCTATTCCAGGATGCAGCAGACCTTGCGGATGGATTGGTCAATACGATTTCAAAAAGCAAAACTTCGCCCCGTTGAATCGTATCTATTTCAGTGCCATCGACATTTAATGAGAGTTTGGCAGAAGACTGGCCTGCTGTTCTTATAAATGGCAGACCGGTTAACATTAATATGATGACTGCTTTGATCATTATTCTCTTTCACCGCATGATTTTGGTGCATTGCCTTTTCCTGAAATACGTATTTGACCGCTGCAATTTCCCCGGCCAGGGGAAGCGTCACCGAAATTTTTATTGTTTGCATTATAACCTGTTCCCGCCGGGCTGTCACAAAGTGTTGAGCCAATTGCTTCAACCGGGTGACCCGGTATGGGGTCTTTATTGGCATACCTCATTACACAGTCTATGTTCCCACTTCTCAAACCATGGATCCGGTTTTCTGCTCCTGGTACATTGTTATCCCCTTCACCATGATGACAAACATTATTACCATGTAATAGTTCATGTGCTGTAACGGATTCAATCTTTTCATTCAAGTTGATCCCCCTCTCCTTTGCAACCTGTTTAATCCTGCCAGTGAATATCATCTCCCTGATCTGCTCATTAGGTCTTGTTGGATATTCTGTTGTTGATTCGGCAACACCAAGTAATGCTTCCAGCTCGGTGTCCTTGTACTTGCGTATTTCTTTGGCAAAGTTGTACCGTAATAACCTAAGTCCCATTTGAAGCTGGCCGTGAACAGCCGGATCAAGATTGAAATTGATAATACGCAGTTCATCTGAGATGTATTGCCTTTCAGAGATCTGGTGTACATGCAAACCTGAGATTGTTTCATATAATCCAAGCGGCAGGTCATCCCGGTTACGTATAAAAATATCTTTTTTAAGAGGAGAAGCCCGGTGATGTGTATCAATTCCATTAATATGCACACGGAATCCCCGGTACTCTTCATAATTTACGAGGCCGTCTCCATTGAATCCGTCACCCGCCGGCATATTATCTTCGTCCTGATTGTTTATTTCAGGATCAATCACATGTCCTCCGCCCCAAACCGTCCATCCCCCATCTGCAATGTGATTTTCATCAATATCATGAGGAATGGTTATCCTGTTATCATTATATTCAGTTTTTTTAGATCTCCCGTTCGGATGACTTATCTCATTCCGTTTTACTGGTATAGAGACATATAAAGGTCTTGCATCATCTTCTTTTTTTACGGTCGCGAAACTCCTGAATGCGGCAAAGGCACCAAAATCTCGCGAACGAACCCTTATCCCATATGACAGGACAGGGGCGATCGTACTTGCCATTGGATGAAGCGTATCACAATTTCTTTGTCTGGCAATCGGGAAGCCTTCATGCCGGTCTTCATAGGTCATATAAAGGTCACTACAAACGTCGGCCTTGTTTGGAAGCGGTTCGTTCATGCAAACACCTTTTTGCTTTGAAACATCCATCAATTCAAAAAAATGGATACGGCACATATGTGCCAGGCCGTCTATCCATTGGCCATTTTCACGATACATCAATTTGGAATTTATTTGGACGCTATTTGTATCCTCGGGGAGCCAGGTCAACGGAGGATGTTCAAGCCGGATACCCGGACGGTAATATTTTATTACAAGCTCCGAGGAATTTTTAGAAGGATCCATGCGGCTTGAACCAGGTGTACGAGGGTTGCCAGAACGGATATTCGTTACTGTAAGGCGGATAACTACTTCGGTCTCTTCGGCGGTGCTTTCAAGTGGTGGTTGATAGATTACAGATCCTCCTTGTTTACCAGTTATGAATTCGCCTTCGCCTCTTACGATGTCCCATTCCCATTTTACTGGTTCGATGTATGCTTTCTCAAGAACGCTGGTTTCGCATTTGTTCTCCGAAGTGCATCGATACAGAATCTTGTCCATATCCTGTTGATCTGTTGCAGTGAGTAAAAGCCACTGGCCATTTACCATTTTATCACTATTCGGACCGGCCGTTGGTTTGATGATAATCGGATCAGTCAGATCATCACCGGGATCCCATTCCGGATCAAGGGTAAGACAGGTTTTCAGTGTCTCAGAAGGCGTTGGCCTCCTGGGTGGCGTTCCTGTTCCTCCAGTAATGGATACATTGTAAAAATCAGGTTTGTTTTTTGATCTTTTGATCATTACATTAATGATCTTGTTTTCGGGTCCGTCCGGGAAAGGAGAGCCATCATCTATGATCTGCAAACTGATCTGGAACCTGACCGTTGTATCATTGCCTATGGTCGGTAATGGAATAGCGGGAGGTTTGAAGATCACCCGGTCTCCTGTGGTGGTCATGTCATCCGGTAAACAGCCAAGTTTTACAAAGCTGCCTTCTGGAGTACTCCATTGAAAAGCGACCCGGCCTTCAAT
>JANNUI010000349.1:0-3042 GCA_031395125.1 Chitinophagaceae bacterium
CTCCCCTTTAGGGGTTGGGGGTAAAGCCCCTTTAGGGGTTTGGGGCATGAACCACATTTCAAAAAAACCCATCTCTTCCTTAGGCTACGATTTTATTCCGCAGGAATTCATCCCCAAAGGCAAGGACGAATACTATCTCCGCAATATCCAGAACCGCAGCGGCATCAACTATCGCCAGCTCACGGCGGCAGAGATAAAAACACTGGAACGCAATGCCAACAGTTCAGACAACTGGAAAAAAGTACTGGTATCCGATGCCTTTGACCCCCGGCTGGTGAAGAACTGCTCTTTCTTCGGGCTGGTACGCATCGGCAAACTGGAACCTTTCTTTCATGAGTTCAACAACCTGCGGATGCCGGCAGGATTGTATAACAGCACCATCATCAGTTGCGATATCGGCAACAATGCCGTGATCGATAATGTGAACTTCATGAGCCACTACATCACCGGCGATGATGTGATGCTGGTGAACATCAATGAACTGGCCACCACCGACCATGCCAAGTTTGGCAACGGTGTATTGAAAAAAGGCGAGAAAGAATCCGTCCGCATCTGGCTGGAGGTCTGCAATGAAAATGCAGGCCGCAGCATTTTACCTTTCAATGGCATGCTGGCGGCTGATGCATGGCTCTGGTCGAAATACCGGGCCGATGAAAAACTGCTGGAACAATTTAAAACCTTCACCGATAAAAGATTTGACACCCGCAGAGGCTATTACGGAAAGATAGGCGACCGTACGGTGATCAAGAACAGCCGCATCATCAAAGACACCTGGATCGGCAGTGATGCATATATCAAAGGCGCTAATAAACTGAAGAACCTCACCATCAATTCGGCGCCTGAAGCCAAATCACAGATCGGCGAAGGCTGCGAACTGGTAAACGGCATCATCGGTTTTGGCTGCCGCATTTTTTACGGGGTAAAGGCAGTGCGGTTCATCATGGGCTCCAACTCGCAGCTGAAATACGGCGCACGGCTGATCAACTCCTATCTCGGCGACAACTCCACCATCTCCTGCTGCGAAGTACTGAACTCCCTCATCTTCCCGGCGCATGAGCAGCACCACAACAATTCCTTTCTATGTGCCGCTACGGTGATGGGACAAAGCAATATGGCGGCAGGCGCCACTATCGGTTCCAATCATAATTCAAGGGGGGCCGACGGAGAGATCCTTGCCGGCCGTGGTTTCTGGCCGGGGCTCTGTGTAAGTTTAAAACACAATTCAAAATTTGCTTCCTTCACGTTGATCGCCAAAGGCGATTTCCCGGCTGAGCTGAACATACCCCTTCCTTTTTCACTGGTGAGCAATGATGTGGCCAATGACCGGCTGCTGGTGCTGCCCGGCTACTGGTTCCTGTATAATATGTATGCGCTGGCCAGGAATGTGACCAAGTACATCAGCCGCGACAAGCGGACGGATAAATCGCTGGAGATCGAATACGATTTCCTGGCGCCGGACAGTGTGAATGAAATTTTTGAAGCATTACAGTTGCTAAAGGAGTTTACTGCTGTTGCATGGGCAGGAAAAAACCTGCCTGCCGGCAGGCAAGGTAAGAAAGTGATCCCTGATAAGGATTTGCTGAAAACAGGCGAAGCGTTGCTCGAAAATGATCCTGCTGAAGTAAGCAAGCTGGAAATACTGGCCGGTGGTTTTGAGAACAGCCCCCGCAAAGTGCAATTGCTGAAAGTGCCGGAAGCCTACCGGCTGTTCAAAGAACTTATCATTTATTATGGCAGCACGCAACTTATACGGTTCATGGAGCAACGGAACATCTCCTCATGGGCCCGGCTGCAGCTGGCCCTTCCATCCAAAACGGTAAGGACGCAATGGAAAAACAGCGGCGGGCAACTGATGACGGAAACAGCCCTGCAAACACTTATCCGGAATATCCGCACCGGTAAGATCAGCAGCTGGGATGAAGTGCATGACTACTACCAGCGGAAGAGCCAATCGTACAAGACAGATAAATTCAACCATGCATACGCTTCATTATTGGAAGTGCTGAAACTCTCCCCGGCCCGGTTCACTAAAAAGTTATTTGTACAACTGCTTCAACAGGCCGTTACGACCAAAGAATGGATGACGAAGAATATTTATGAATCCCGGGCCAAAGATTACAGTAACCCCTTCCGCAAAATGCTGTACGATACGGAACAGGAAATGGAGAAAGTGCTGGGCAAACTCAGTGATAACAGTTTCATACAACAGCAGCAAAAAGAACTGGAAGTTTTTCGGGAAAAAGTGAACGGCATCCTGCAGCAGTTCGGTGTACCCCGGTAAGCTCTCATTGGATCCGGGGGAAAGTAAAGAAGTAACACGAAGAACACAAAGCAGGCACAAAGGACACAAAGAAAATGAGAAGTCTTTTATTCGTTGTGCTCTTCGTGTACCCGTTGTGTACTTCGTGCTCCTTATCCTGGCTGAGGAAAAAATTTACCACAGAGGGCACAGAGTTTTTTTTCACGGAGTACATAGAGAAAAAGACACAAAACTCCTTTCACTCTGTGAAATAACTCCTTTAACTCTGTGGTAAAAAACTCACTTCCTCTTGTACTTGCTGAACGGGTAATAGGTCATCGCAAAACCAGCCTGGTGACAAAGCCCGTAGTACAAAAAATCAAGCAGGTATTGTTTGAACGGTTTCTTGCCCTCGCCTATCTTGATGACAACCGCTGTGCCCCACGAAGCCTTATTGATAAAATTATTCAGGTGGTACTGGTCCGTGAACATGACCAGTGCCGAGGTCGAAAGAAAATATTTCGGACCGGCAGTCGGGTCGTTGTTCTTGTATTTGTTTTTCCAGCTGATGGAAGGATTGAACCATTGCGGATTTGCATTTGGGAACTGCCGCAGGAATTCTTTCCAGTGAAAATGCAGTGTTTCATTGAATCCCTTGGATGCACCTGCCAGGAATACAAGACCACCTGTCCACAGATGGTTGCTCGATATTCTCCATTTGCCGGGACTGGCCAGCACATCCCTGCCTGCCGTAGAGGCAGGTTTTTTCTTTTTCTCAGGCATGGGGGCAGTGGCTAAGGAAA
>JANNUI010000550.1:0-2403 GCA_031395125.1 Chitinophagaceae bacterium
CGAGAATTACAGCTTTTGCAGTAAAGGAATTCCCATCTCCCGTTTTTACACCCTTTATCTCATCATCCTTAAGAATAAGATCAGTTACTTTTTTTTCGAAGAGGAACGCTCCGCCGCAGTCGGTTATTTTTTTCCGCATACTGGTAATGATATGCGGCAGTTTATTGGTGCCAATATGGGGATGTGCTTCATATAATATACTTTCTTCGGCCCCGAAATAGACAAACAGGTTCAGGATGCGGTTCACATCCCCTCTTTTGGTGCTGCGGGTGTAGAGCTTGCCATCGCTGTAGGTACCGGCACCGCCTTCGCCAAAACAATAATTGCTTTCCGGGTTCACTTCGCCTTCTTTATTCAGGACAGCAAGATCCCTTCTTCTTGCCCTTACGTCTTTACCCCTTTCCAGGATGATGGGTTTGATCCCGGATTCGATCAGTTTTAATGCGGCGAACAGACCGGCAGGCCCGGCGCCAACAATAATGACCTGCCGGGGGGCCTTTCTTACATCTTTAAAATGGAAACGGGTCAGCTCCCTTGGACGGAAGGGTTCGTTAATAAAGGCATTCACTGAAAGAAGGACCCAGGCCTGCCTGCCCCGGGCATCAATGGAATGCTTTACGATGTGATAACCGTAAACGTCCTTGTCAGCAACCGCTGCCGATGCGGCAATGTATTTCTTTACAATGGCATGATCGGCCGCCTCTGAGGGAAGCAGTTTGAAAGTGAGTTTTTGGGGCATGGGTCAGGTTTCTATCCTGAAATGACAACAAAGATGAAATAAAAATTCCAATCTTTTTGATACAAAATCAAAATTGGGTTACCTTCAGACGAGCCACCAGTTATGATAAAAAATCTGTTAGCTATACCTTTCTTTCTTTTCTTTCTTCTTGCAGGAACTTCCTGTAATACTATTTACCAGAGCCAGTCCCTGCAGTACCAGTCATACCATGTAAACGATACGCAGCAAAAAGATTCTGCTTTCATCACACTGCTGCAACCCTACAGCTCGGAAGTGAACAAAACCATGAACGATGTGGTAGGAATGGCTGATATCAGCCTGGATAAAAAACAACCGGAATGCAGCCTTGGTAATTTTATGGTGGATGCATTCTTTGTCATGGCAGAAGAAAAGTATAACACCAAAGTAGACGCGGCTTTTTTGAATTTTGGAGGAATACGGTTAACACAATTACCTGCCGGAAATGTTACGACCGGAAAGATATTTGAGCTGATGCCTTTTGATAACTTATTAATACTTCAAAAATTAAAAGGCGATGTGCTGCAGCAGTTTCTTGATCTGACTGCTGCAAGGGGCGGCTGGCCCGTGGCAGGTATCACGATGCAGATACAGAACCTGCCCGCCGGGGCGGGTAAAAAAGCGGTGAATGTAATGGTGGGAGGAAAGCCGCTCGATCTCAATGCCAGCTATACAACCGTGAATTCAGATTTTGTTGCCAACGGTGGCGATAATGCAGACATGCTCCGCAATGTACCGCAGATCACCAATGGTTACCTGATGCGGGATGCCATTTTTGACTATATCAAAAAGCTAAAAAGCGGTGGGAAAAACATAAGCGCCAAACTTGAAAACAGAGTTACCAATGCTCGGTAGGAAAAACTTCATACGGCAGACCGCCCTTTCGGCCGGGGCCCTGATGGCAGGCCCCTCTTTGATGAAGGCGGCAGAGTACCTCAGTCCGCTGAAACTGACCATTTTACATACTAATGATACACATAGCAGGCTGGAGCCTTTCCCTATGGATGGGGGCCGCAACCAGGGGCTGGGCGGCATAGCGGGTAGGGCTGAACTGATTCGTAAAATAAGGTCGCAGGAGGAGCACGTATTGCTGCTGGATGCGGGGGATATTTTCCAGGGGACTCCTTACTTCAACCTGTATAAAGGCGAACCGGAAATAAAAGCCATGTCGGCGATGAACTATGATGCGTGTACGATCGGCAATCATGATTTTGATGCAGGCATGGAGAACCTCGCAACACAATTATCAAAACATGCCAACTTTCCGATGCTGGTGGCCAACTATGATTTTACCGGTACGCCGATGGAACATAAAACACAGGCATATAAAATTTTTAAAAAAGGAAAATTAAAGATCGGGGTCTTTGGAGTGAGCATTGAAGGCAGAGGGTTGATACCGGATAATCTTTTTGGTGCAACAAAATACCTGGACCCGGTTCAAAAAGCAAATGAAACGGCCAACCAGTTAAAACGTTCTGAAAGTTGCGATATGGTCATCTGTCTTTCACATTTGGGCAACCAGTACCGGGATAAAAAAGTAAGCGATGAAGTGCTGGCAAAAGAATCTGAATATATTGACCTGATCATCGGCGGCCACACTCATTCTTTTTTAGACAACCCTGCCGTGTATAAGAATAAAAAAGGAG
>JANNUI010000402.1:0-5442 GCA_031395125.1 Chitinophagaceae bacterium
CCCGATTTCCGAATTATAAACAGAATTTGTTTGCACCTTACAGAGGATAAAAGCTTGGTAAAGGTTAAAATAATAAAGGTGAAGGCCGTTTCTCCTTCACCTTTTTACGACGGGAAATATCACCCGCCACTACTTGAGCAGCTTTCACTGCTGCATATTGAGATATAACACGAAGTTATAAAATCAATGCAGGTATTTCCAAATGAATAAGGCGGAACTTATGCACACTGATAAAAATCAGATATGCAGTTTGGCTTTTTTATCCATTAGTTGCTCCACTGTTTCCTTGTACATTTCGTCCGGCACACAGCAGTCAACCGGGCACACCGCCGCGCACTGCGGTTCTTCATGGAAGCCCTGGCACTCAGTGCATTTGTTGGGAGTGATATAATATACATCGGTAGCTACAGGTGCATTTTTCTGGCCGGCATCCACCACACTGCCGTCGAGCAGGGTGAAGGAGCCTTTTACAGTAGTGCCGTCGGCAATAGCCCATTCCACGCCGCCCTCATAAATGGCATTGTTCGGACATTCCGGTTCGCAGGCGCCGCAGTTGATGCATTCTTCTGTAATCTTGATAGCCATAGAAATTTATTTAACAGGTTGACAGTTACTTTTGCAATCCAAGAGGGATTTTCCAAAGGAGTCCTTCGGACCTTTGGAACAAATATAAATTACCGGGATGAATTTACAACACCGTATTGATTTATTGACCCGTCTCGGAGAATATATTTCGGCCAATGACGACGCATGGCAGGAGGCCAAAAAAAAGGCCGGGCTGGAAAATGGCTGGTTCATTCCCGGGTTTATAGAACTTGCTACGCAAAATATTGCCGAATCTTTCCTGAAAAAAAACATTTTAGAGCAATGGGCAGCTAACTACAAACTAAAAACAATAAACGATAAAGCTGTCACCATTGGCATCGTAATGGCGGGCAATATCCCACTGGTGGGTTTTCATGACTGGCTCTGTGTTTTTATCGCAGGTCACCGGGCCCTCATCAAACCCTCCTCCAAAGACCAGGTGCTGATAAAACATCTTACGGAAAAGATTGCTGAATGGTCCGTAAGGACTCTCCAAAGGAGTCCTTACGGACCTTCAGCGGATGCAGCTGCCGGGGATATGACCTCATTTTCCGATATGCTGAAAGGCTGCGATGCCTACATCGCCACGGGCAGCAATAACTCATCCCGCTATTTTGAATATTATTTCGGCAAGTATCCCCATATTATCCGCCGCAACAGGACCTCGGTGGCCATCCTGAACGGGAACGAAACGGCAACTGAACTGGAAAAACTGGCCGATGATGTGTACCAGTATTTTGGGCTGGGCTGCCGCAATGTGACAAAATTGTATGTACCGGAAGGCTACGATTTTATTCCGCTGCTGGAAGCATTCCGGAAATATAATTACCTGGCCGACCATCATAAGTACAAAAACAATTATGATTATAACCTGGCCATCAACCTGCTGAACAAGAAATACTACATGACCAACGGGTCTATCCTGCTGGTGGAAGAACCGGGTTTCTTTTCTCCTATCAGCCAGTTGAATTATGAATTTTATACGGAGCGGGCAGCCCTGGAAACAGGATTAAAAAATAACCCAGACCTGCAGTGTTTAACCGGTCACGGGTATTTGCCCTTTGGCGCTGCACAATGCCCGGGTATAGGCGATTATGCCGACGGGGTGGATACTTTGGCTTTTTTATCAGGACTTTAAATCCTTATACGTTAGTTTGTTTGTCATGCCGAGGAACGAGGCATCTTAAGAACTCCAACAGGCTGAGTGCCGGGGTTTCTAAGACTCCTCCAAAGCCAGTGCTGAGGGACGAAGCATCGGAGTGACAAACTAACTTTTATCGAAATCAGGGATACCGGGTATGAAAATTCATGGTAATCATATTAATTTTACAGTTGAAATGAAGTACGAAACTCTTAGTAAAGATTTGTTAAACCGAACCGGCGGAACAGGATGACCGGCTGACAGTTTGTTACTTTGTAGAGCGGGGCATCAAATTTGAAAACAGCTTTGCCTAACCCTGAATTTAAAAGAACATAATACTATGAAACTTAAACAGATTTTACTCATTGTGGCCGTGAGTGCTGTATCTGCCATTGGCAGTGTGATGATCTACAACAAAGTGAACCCGCAAAAACAGGCTTTCGCTCAGTCAACGGACGGTAAGGTACCTGTCAACTATGCAGGGTTCTTTGATAATGCAACAGGCGCCGGTGAGCCGGTCGACTTCACCAAGGCATCCAGCGCCGCTGTGCCTGCCGTAGTGCATATCAAGACAAAGATCCCCGCCAAAAAAGTAAGCAACTCACTTCCCCGCAACCGCAACAGTATGGAAGACTGGTTTGACCAGTTCTTCAACTTCGGCCCGCAGATGCAACAGGAGCAGCGGGCATCCGGAAGCGGTGTTATCATCAGCGAAGATGGCTATATCGTGACCAACAACCATGTGATCTCCGACGGGGGCGATGGTGTGGCCGATGAAATAATGGTTACACTCAGCACCAAGAAAACATACAAGGCAAGGGTGATCGGCAGGGACCCCAGCAGCGACCTGGCCGTATTAAAAATTGACGGAAGCAACCTGCCTTTCCTGCTCTATGGTAATTCGGATAATGTGAAACTCGGTCAGTGGGTGCTGGCCATCGGCTATCCCCTTACCTTAGAAACAACGGTGACGGCTGGTATCGTAAGCGCCAAGGGAAGAAGTATCGGCATCAACAGCCGCCAGAGCAATACGCCGGTTGAATCATTCATTCAAACAGATGCGGCCGTGAACCAGGGTAACAGCGGCGGCGCACTGATCAATACAGAAGGACAATTAGTGGGTATCAACTCGGCCATTTATGCCCCCACAGGAACCTACGCCGGCTATTCATTCGCCATCCCGGTTAATATTGTAAAGAAGATCGTAAACGACCTGATTCAGTATGGTGATGTGAAAAGAGGTTTTATCGGTATCAGCTATCCCTCTAACGAAAATGAAAACGAAAGACTGGTAAAACAGGCGGGTGTGGCAGACGGACAGGGTGTGTATGTGCTGGCTGTGCCGGGTGATGGCGCCGCATCACTATCAGGCCTGAAAAAAGGAGATATCATCACTAAGGTAAACGGCAATGCCGTTGCTTCCGGGCTGGAAATGAGTGCACAGGTTGCCAGCTTTAAACCGGGTGATAAACTGCCAATCACTTATATAAGGAATAATAAAGAATATACAGCCTCCATCACACTGAAGGAGTCTGCCGGCAGAGTGGATGAGCTGGTGGCTACAACGATCGGTGAAACACTGGGCGCCGACCTGGAAAACCTGGATAAGACCAAAGCCACGAAATATGGTATTGAGGGCGGCGTATTGGTGAAGAAGATAAAGACCGGCGGCGCTTTCAGCAAAACAAGGATGCAGGAAGGTTTTGTGATAACCAGTGTGAACGATACAGATATTGCCAGCCTGGATGAACTCACCAGGGCCCTTCAGGGTTCAAGGGGCGGAAGTATCTATTTCGAAGGTATTTATCCCGAAGCACCGGGTGCGGTATACCGGTACCCGCTGATACTGGAGGAAGATTGAGATTAAACTCTGGGAATCAACTCTGTGTCCACTGTGAAAATGACTCCAGTCACTCTGTGGTTTATTTTACCACAGAGGACACTGAGGTAAATACAGCACAGAGAACACAGAGGAATACATAAATAAGAAAAGCCGCTTCCGATTGAAGCGGCTTTGTTATGCAGCTGTCTGAAGCCTGCAAGGGCGTCTGACAGCTTTATTTTTCATAAACCAAATACTCCCACGCCTGCATTTCAAATGCCTTTTCATTGGTAAAGTCATTGGCGGCTCCGGAGAAAATATTTTTATAGATCCCCTTTACTTTTTCATCCAGGATCTCAAAATGCAGGTCTTTCTGTGCAGAAAGGTTCAGCACCACAAGCACATCCCGGTTGTCTTTTTTCCGCAGGAAGGCCAGCACATTTTTGGGGTCGCTGGTTTTGATGTGGAAGGTCTGAACGGAAGGGTCCCCGTTACGAAGTGCCGGGTTATTTGTTTTCAGATTCAGCAGGGCCTTGTAAAAATCATGTAATGTATTGGTGCCTGTCCAGGCGATGGTATCCTTGTCAAAAAATTTGAGACGCTTCGTGTTCGGCTGCTCCTGCCCGGAATATATCAGCGGTATGCCATTCCATGTAATGCTGAATACAGCCAGCGCTCTTGCCATATCGCCATATTTTTCATACTCGGTGCCATTCCAGCTGTTCTCATCATGGTTGGTGGTGAACCATGTCCGCATGGTACTGTCGCCAAGGTCGTCATAGTTTTTCAGGACCGTGAGCAGTGTGTCCAGTGGTTCCTGCTTTTTATAAAAGTCCTCTGTCCGGTGCATCCATGTCCAGGTATAACTGGCATCAAATGCTTCGCCGTATTCCGGTTTTTCCAGCTCATCGAATTCGCCCAGCCAGAACAAAGGCTTGATAGCATCCAGTTCTTCCCTTGCTTCTTTCCAGAAATCCAGTTCCACCCAAAAGGCGAGATCGCAACGAAAACCGTCGATATCACATTCCCCGACCCAGAATTTCATTGCATCCCTCATGGCTTTTCGCATGGCAGGGTTGCTGAAGTCCAGTTCGATGATATCATCCATACCCGATGCGATCTGGAAATCGTTGGTGGATGAATCTATTTTATAATATTCGGGGTGTTCTCTGGCCCATACATGGTCCCAGCCGGTATGGTTGGCCACCCAGTCGATGATGATCCTGAAACCCATTTCATGGGCCTGTTTCACCAGCTCTTTAAAATCTTCCAGTGTTCCAAATTCCGGGTTGATAGAAGTATAATCCGAGCAGGCATAATAACTGCCCAACGAACCTTTTTTGTTTTTCTGCGCTATGGGAGTTAAGGGCATGAACCAGAGTGTCTGCACACCCATCTCTTTCAGCCGGGGCAGTTCCCGCATAAAGGCATTGAAAGTACCGGCAATGGTATATTGCCGCAGATTCACTTCGTAGATATTAGTACTGTGGGCCCAGTCCACAGGTTTGAACCGCTTCATCATAGTGCTTGTTGTTTTTTTTGTTCCTTCTTCATCCTTTTTCTTCATTAGTTTGCAGGAGGTGATGACAAATAAAAAAGAAAAGGCAAGCAAACCGTAACGCATAGTTCGATCTTTGAGGGAAGATAAGAAGAAGTCGGGAGTGGGGAGTAGGAGACGTGAGTTGGCAGTCGTTGCTGTTGTTGATTGATGAAATAGGAGTCTTTCAGACTTCAGACTCCCGACTCCCGTCTTACGTCTCCCCACTCCCCACTTACCAATTCCCACTAGCCACTAACAACTACCTTTGCATCCATGAAGAATTTCGATGTCCCCATCATCTACCGCAGCCCGCTGATAACGTCCATCAAGAAAAAGCGGAAAGAAGTGGACAAG
>JANNUI010000411.1:0-2937 GCA_031395125.1 Chitinophagaceae bacterium
GCCTTGATCATCGAGCTGATGAAATGCTCCTCCAGCATCGCGCCCAGCACCATGCCGAGGATCGCGGGCGCCACCGGGAAACCGTTCTCTTCCATGATGTAGGCGACGATCCCGAACACCAACATCAGGACGACGCCGAACAGCGAATTGTTGATGGCGAACGAGCCGACGACGCAAAAGAGGAGGATCACCGGCATCAGCGCCTCGCGCGGCGCGCGCAGCAATTGCTTGGCGCCCTTGATCGCGGCGACGCCGAGCGGCAGCATCAGCAGGTTGGCGAGGATGAAGACGATGAAGATGGCATACATCTCTGGCGCTTTTTCCATGAAGATGGTCGGGCCCGGATTGAGGCCCTTGATGTAGAGCACACCGATCACGATCGCCGTGATCGAATCGCCCGGTATGCCGAACACCAGCGCCGGGATCCAGGCGCCGGCGAGCGCGGAATTGTTGGAGGCGCCCGCCTCGACGATGCCCTCGACGTGCCCGGTGCCGAATTTTTCCCGCTCTTTCGAAAATTTCTTCGACACCGCGTAGGACATCCAGGCGGCGATGTCGGCGCCCGCACCGGGCAGCGCGCCGATCGCGGTGCCGAGCACCGAACCGCGCAGGATCGCCAAGGGGTAGCGCTTGGTCAGCCCCCACATGCCGTGGAAGACATTGCCGATCCTGGTCTGCACCATTTCCCAGGGCTGGTCCATGGCGGCGACGTTGCGAATGATTTCCGAGACTGCGAACATGCCGATCATGATCGGGATCAGCGTCAGGCCGCCGGTCAGCTCGGCGTTGCCGAACGTGAAGCGCGGAAACGCGGCCGGATTGTCCAGTCCGACCGAGGCCACCAGCAGCCCCAGCAGCAGCGACACCACGCCTTTCAGCGGGCTGCCGATGGCGAGGAACACCGCACTGGATAGTCCCAGGACCACCAGCCAGAAGTACTCGAACGACGAAAACTTGAGTGCGATTTCCGCGAGCGCGGGCGCTGCCACGATCAGCACCGCAGTGCCGAACAAGCCGCCGATCACCGAAAACACCAGGCTGGCGCCGAGCGCCGTTTCGCCCTGGCCCTTTTTCGTCATGGCGTAGGCCTCGTCGGTATACGCGGCGGAGGCGGGCGTACCCGGCATGCGCAGCAGGCAGCTTGGAATGTCGCCGGCGAAAATTGCCATCGCGGTGGCAGTGACGATGGAGGCGATCGCAGGAACCGGCGGCATGAAAAAGGTGACCGGCACCAGCAGCGCGGTCGCCATGGTGGCGGTGAGTCCGGGGATGGCTCCGACGAACAGGCCGAATGCAGCGGAAGCGACGATGACCCACAGCACGTAGGGGTCAAACACCAGCGCGAACGCCTGCGACAGGACGGCGAGTGTCATGTCAGAAGACGACGCGCTCGAGCAGGCCCCAGGGCAGCGGCACCTTGAGCAGCTTGTAGAACGCGAGGTGGATCGCCGCCGTCGCCGCGAGCGATACCGGGAGCGCAAGCGGCCACGTCGCGCCCAGCAGGCGCGACCAGGTGAGCAGCAGCACCGCTGCGGTGATATGGAAGCCGAGCGTGTCGGCGAGCAGGACGTAGAAAAGAAGTCCCGCGATGATGGACGCGACACTCGCTACCGGCCGGGCGCGCCGGGTCCACTCCGGCAGTGCGACCAGTGGTTGGCTCGCGGTTGCGCGCAGCCGCGCGACGACCAGCAGCGAGCCGCAGGCGATCAGGCCGACTGCGATGAGGCCGGGAAACCAGGCCGGGCCATACTTCTGGCCCGGCATCGGTGGAAAGCCCTGGACATGCCAGAGCACCACCGCGCCAAGCGCGGCCAGCGCCGCGCCGCTAAGCGCGTCGTTGAACTTCATCGCGGAATGGTGGCTACTTGGCCAGGCCTACGGCTTTGAGCGTCGCGCCCTGCTCGATATCGGCCTTGGCCATGAACTTCGCCGTGCCGTCCGCGTCAGCCCAGACCACGCCGAAACCGCGGCTCGCCATGAAGTCCTTGTACTCTTTCGAGTCGTAGACTTTCTTCAGCGCCGCGCCGAGCGTCCTCTGCACATCGGCCGGAATGCCCTTGGGCGCCGCGATCACCCGCCATGCCGGCATCGACCAGCTGCTGCCGATTTCCTTCTGTAGCGTCGGCACGTTCGGGTAGAGCGTGGGCGGGTTGGCGTCCATGATCGCTAAAGCCCTCACCTTGCCCGAATCGATCATCGCGCGGGCCTCGGGAATGGAACACGGTACGACATCGACGCCGCCGGCGACCATGTCCTGCAGGCCGGGTGCGGCGCCGTTGGACGGTACCCACGGCAGCGCGGAAGGATCAATGCCCTGCTCCTTGAGAAGTCCCGCGATGGCGAGGTGCCAGATACCGCCTTGGCCGGTGCCCGAGGCCTTGAACTTTCCGGGATTGGCCTTGATGGCCGCGAGCAGGTCCTTGACGCTCTTGTGCGGCGAATCGATACGCACATGGATGCCGGCTGGATCCGCGTTCACCAGGCCGATGGGCGTGTAGTCGGAATGCTTTAGCGCCGTGAGGCCGACGTGGTGCATCATCGTGATCTCCACGGTGATCAGCCCGATGGTGTAGCCGTCGGCCGGCGCCTTGGCGATGGCGTCGTGCCCAACCACACCCGAGCCGCCGGTACGGTTCACCACGTTGATCGGCTGCTTTAGGTCTTTCTCCATCAGCGCCGCGATGATGCGCGCAGTCGCGTCGGTGCCGCCGCCCGCGCCCCAGGGCACGATGAGTTGGATGGGGCGCTGCGGGTATTGCGCCTGCGCGGCGCCAACGGTGAGTACGGCAAGTACGGCCGCGACCTTGATCATGAATTTCATGGTTGCCCCCTTATTAACCGGACAGTTACCGGCTGCTGGGAATTCTACCGCTCCAGGCGCAACAACTCGACACCTTCGTTTACCTGTTCGCCGGCCTTGAAGTGAATCTCCGTTAC
>JANNUI010000462.1:0-2448 GCA_031395125.1 Chitinophagaceae bacterium
CCTGTTTCTTCTTCTACCTCTCTTACTGCACAGGTTTCCAGTGTTTCCCCCTTATCCAGTTTCCCCTTGGGCAGATCCCATTTCCCCCTTCGGAATATCATCAGTATATCGCTGTTACTGTTTTGAACCAATCCGCCTCCAGCCTGTACAATGCTGAATTTTTTACAGAATGCCTTCCTCAGTTCTTCGAGATCGGAGTGATAGAAAACGCCAGCATGGATTTCCGGTTGCTCCATTTCATGGATCATCGCTTTGATGGTATGTGTATTCAGTTCATCAATGAAGATGGCATCGTCATGATGGACGTATGGCTGGAGCACTTCATCCACTGCATCGCATAAAAAGAGTGGTTTATCACCGAAGAAAATTTTGATAAACATAAAAACGTAGCTATAACTGTCAGCAAAATACCGGATTTTTAGTATTTCACCGCAGAGAACATGAGATAAGGAGGTTTCGCAGAGGCTCTGCGTAAGCTTTGCGTTCTCTTTTTCTCTGCGGTGAAAGTCTTCGTTGCTCCTTCTATCTTTGTAAAATGACAGATGCAAAAGCCGTTGCCGAAAAACTCCTTCAAGTCAATGCCATAAAATTAAACCCCGAACACCCTTTTACCTGGGCCAGCGGCTGGAAAAGCCCGGTCTATTGTGACAACCGTAAAGTGCTTTCCTTTCCCTTTATCCGTGATTTCATCAAGTCGGAAATGTGTAATGTGATCTTTGAAAGATTTCCGGATGCAGCACTGCTGGCAGGGGTGGCCACTGCCGGTATTGCCTGGGGTGCTATGGCGGCCGACCAGTTGAAGCTGCCCTATGTGTATGTGCGGCCCAAACCGAAAGAACATGGTTTGGGAAATCAGATCGAAGGATTTTTTGAACCAGGCCAAAAGACGGTAGTGATAGAAGACCTCGTTTCTACCGGTAAAAGCAGTCTGCAGGTGGTGGATGTGCTGAAGGAACAGGGGCTGGATGTTATTGGGATGGTTTCTATTTTTACTTATGGCTTCCCGGTTGCAACGGAAGCTTTCAGTAAAGCATCATTGGAATATTATTCCCTTACCGATTACTCCACCCTGATCGAATCGGCTATACAGAAAGGGATCGTATCGGCTGACCAACTGGATGTTTTGTTAAAATGGCGGGATGATCCCGCAGCATGGAAGGGCGGAGGCTTATAATATCACTTGGGTTGGTATAATGTGGAAGCTTCAGGCACACGGATTCCACGGGTGAAACGGATAAGAACGGATTTTTTATTCCGCCTATGGCGGAATAAAGCAGATAGTTTTCGTATAGGTAAAAAAGATGCAGGGTAGTATCAGGATCCGGATGCTGCGAAGCAGCATAAATCTGTGGGCATCCGTCTTGTCTGTGTAATCCGTGTGCTAATAAAAATATATGAAAAAAATAATCCTCTCCTCACTACTGGTTGCAGGGCTTTCGATCAGCGGGTTTTCCCAGATCAAACCCATCCTTACAGCTACCATTAAAACCCCCAATGCGCTTTGTGAAAACTGCAAGAAAAGGATTGAGGCCTATGTAAAACCCTATGACGGCATGCTGGAAATAACAGTGAACTACCGAAAAGGCGAAACCAAAGTGAAGTACATCACGGACCGGATCAACATAGAAGAAATAAAAGCCTATATCGCCAACTGCAGCTATGACGCAGATGATGTACTGGCCGCTGAGGATGCTTATAACCGTCTGCCTAAGACCTGCAAGAAATTTGAAGATGGGGGAGGGCATCCTAAACCCAAGGCTCCGGTTGTTCCGGCGCAGCAGTAGGGATATTTAATAAGAAATAAGTAATAAGAAATTAGAAATTAGTAAGTGGGCAGCGCATACGGTAATCGGCCGCCTGCCAAATTATGTACAGATTCTGGCCTCTGACACTTTCTTATTACTTATTCTTCATTTCTTATTCCTTATTTCAACAACTTTTCCAGGTTCTGTTTTCCTTCATATTTAACGGGGTAATTGATATAAATAATCCCCTTACCCACTCTTGCCTTCCCTTCAATTTTTACCGTCACTTCTTTGTTGAAAAAAGCGGATAGCGAGTTTTGCAGCAGCTTCCTCATATCTACCTGCAATGTCACAGGAAGGGTAAATTCTCCATTGGCAGGAATATGCACCAGTGTATCGATGCTGAAACGTCCCAGGTAGCTGCCATCTAACCAGGCCTGACCACTGGCTTTTTTCAGTTTTAGCCGGGCCTTGTTGGGATTAAAATAGCGGACATCCATTGAAAGTGTGGATTCCTGTCGTTCTATGCGGCTAATCTGCAAGTTATCCACAGCCCGGAACTCAGGCTCCATGAACGAGTCGCAGGAATCGTCGCGGCGCTCATGGCGGGCTGCGGCGGCGAAACCAAGAAGGACGTGCAGCTCGACACCGGAGGCGCCGATGCGGGCGTTCCTGGCGCCGGAGGCGCGGGCGGCGCGGGCAC
>JANNUI010000475.1:0-5771 GCA_031395125.1 Chitinophagaceae bacterium
ATCACTTCATTATCTGATTTTCCTTTGGGGTCAAAATCGGAGCCACCCTTTCCCCCACCCATAGGTAAATTGGTAAGGGAATTTTTAAACACCTGCTCAAAGGCAAGGAATTTTAAAACACTTAAAGTAACATCAGGGTGAAAGCGGAGTCCTCCTTTGTAGGGACCAATGGCATTATTCATCTGCACCCTGAATCCGCGGTTCACACAGTAATTGCCAGCATCATCTGTCCAGGGTACCCGGAAGATGATGATCCGCTCAGCCTCGATCATCCGTTCCAGTATATTGGCTTTTTTGTACTCAGGATGTTCTTCTATAAAAGGAATGACGTTCAGCGCTACTTCGTAAACAGCCTGGTGAAATTCTGAGTGGCCGGGATTACGTTTTACCACCATCTGCATGAATTTTTCAATGGCAGATTGTTTTGTTGCGATCATACAGCAAAAAATTAATTGTTAAGCAATCGTTTT
The DNA here is from genome assembly GCA_031395125.1 of Chitinophagaceae bacterium. Taxonomy (GTDB): domain Bacteria; phylum Bacteroidota; class Bacteroidia; order Chitinophagales; family Chitinophagaceae; genus JJ008. The sequence continues at coordinate 471 of JANNUI010000475.1, forward strand.
ACATGACAGTTACCATGTCACAGAAAATAAATATACCAATGTATAAAATAACGACGAACAAATGTTAGGGGAAATGATCAAAATCAGTTATTGGCAGGAGAATTGGCAGATATTTGGCAGTTACAAACAAATAAACCTGCAATATAAAGCCTGGTATTGGAAAAACGTTGCTGCTCTTACAGGAGCAGCATTATCGGGAAAGTGAACTCATAAATTATTTCCCAAATCGTTTTCTTATTAACCACTTCCGCCCATCGGCTCCGGCGGACAAGTAAAGCTACGGTGGGCAGGCATTCAATTATTTCTTCGCAAATTCAGCTCTGATAACGTTAAGCGCTCCTCCCGCTTTGAACCATTCGATCTGCTGTCCATTATAGGTATGGTTCACAGCGATCTCATCCCTGCTGCTATCCTTATGATTCGCCACAATTGTCAATGACTTGCCGGGAGCAAATGATGTGAGACCAACGATATCAATGCTGTCGTCTTCCTGAATTTTATCGTAATCCTCTTTATTGGCAAATGTCAGTGCCAGCATCCCCTGCTTTTTCAGGTTGGTCTCATGTATACGGGCAAAACTTCTTACCAGGATAGCCCTTACACCCAGGTGCCTTGGCTCCATGGCTGCATGTTCCCTTGATGAACCTTCGCCATAATTTTCATCACCCACAACAATACTGCCGGCTGATGCTGCTTTATAAGCACGGGCAGTTGCAGGAACAGGTCCATATTCACCGGTCAGCTGATTTTTGACACTGTCAGTTTTTTCGTTGTAAAAATTAATGGCGCCGATCAGCATATTGTTACTGATATTATCCAGGTGGCCGCGGAATTTGAGCCAGGGGCCCGCCATACTGATATGGTCAGTGGTGCATTTGCCCTTGGTCTTTATCAGGAGTTTCAACCCCTTCAGGTCTGCCCCCTCCCATGCAGCAAAAGGTTCAAGCAGTTGCAGCCGTTTTGAATCAGGTGCTACTTTCACTTGTATGCCGCTGCCGTCTTTGGCCGGCGCCTGGTAACCCGCATCTTCCACGGCAAAACCTTTGGGAGGTAATTCAAAACCCGTTGGCTCTTTGAGCATCACTTCTTCACCTTTTGCATTCTTCAATTTATCTTTTAGCGGATTGAATGAAAGCGTTCCGGCCATTGCCAGTGCTGTGACCAATTCCGGCGAACCGACAAATGCATGTGTACTTGAAAGTCCGTCATTTCTTTTGGCAAAATTCCTGTTATAAGAAGTAATGATGGTGTTCTTGCGGTTGGGATCATCAATATGCCTTGCCCACTGTCCGATGCAGGGACCACAGGCATTGGCCAGCACTACACCTCCTGCATCTTCAAATTCTTTGATGAAGCCATCTCTTTCTATGGTGTACCGTACCTGCTCACTACCGGGTGTTATGGTAAATTCAGAAACAGTTTTTAGTCCTTTGCTCACGGCATCTTTTACAATGGAAGCGCTGCGGCTGATGTCTTCATAAGAAGAATTGGTGCAGGAACCGATCAAAGCTACTTCTATCCTGGAAGGCCAGCCGTTTTTCTCCGCTGCTTCTTTTAATTTTGAGATCGGCGTTGCAAGATCCGGAGTAAACGGGCCATTGAGATAAGGCTCCAGTGTAGTTAAGTCTAATTCCAGTAACTGATCATAATAATTTTTTGGATTCGCATATACATCCGGATCAGGACGAAGATGTTCTCGGATACCATCTGCCATTTTCGCCACCTCTGCCCTACCCGTTGCCCCCAGGTAAGCACTCATCTTTTCATCATAAGCAAACAAAGAACAGGTAGCACCTATTTCAGCGCCCATATTACAAATGGTTCCTTTGCCGGTTGCACTTAAGTTATCTGCCCCTTCGCCAAAATATTCTATGATGGCTCCCGTACCTCCTTTTACTGTCAGTTGTCCCGCCACCCAAAGAATAACATCTTTGGCCGAGGTCCAACCACTTATTTTTCCGGTAAGTTTTACCCCAATTACTTTTGGCATTTTTAATTCCCATGCCAACCCGGCCATCACATCCACAGCATCGGCACCGCCCACACCAATGGCCACCATGCCAAGGCCACCGGCATTGGGGGTATGTGAATCTGTCCCGATCATCATTCCACCGGGGAAGGCATAGTTCTCCAATACCACCTGGTGGATGATACCTGCGCCGGCTTTCCAGAAACCGATGCCGTATTTATCAGAAATGCTTCCCAGGAAATCATATACCTCCCGGTTGGTCTCGATCGCCAGTTGCAGGTCTTTTTTTGCACCAACCTTGGCCTGGATCAGGTGGTCGCAATGTACTGTTGATGGGACTGCCACTTTATTTCGTCCGCAGGTCATGAACTGCAGCAGGGCCATTTGTGCGGTGGCATCCTGCATAGCAACACGGTCAGGTGCGAAGTCTACATAGTCCTTGCCTCTTGAATAAGCTGCTGAAGGCAAAGCCCTGTGCAGGTGGGTATATAATATTTTCTCTGTCAGCGTCAGCGGCTTGCCGAGCAGTTTGCGGGCAGCGGCCACTTTATCAGGCATTTCTGCGTACAGTTTTTTGATCAGGCCCAGGTCAAATACCATATCAGCGATTTAGAGGTTTGTGGTTCATACTCAATGGTTCACGAAAGAAAAGGTGAACTGGCGATGAGCCACGCTTGATGAACCGGAAACTGCTGCGAAATTAGGGAAATCCTGCTGTCTGCATAACTACTGGCTGCCTGCTTTGTTCAAATTTTCTAAATTAGCAGTATGAACAAATTCAAAAGCTTCGTGGAATGGAATGCCTTTGGCGTTTGTTCAGCCATCGGCAACCGGATGGGTATTGCAGCCAGCAGGATCAGGCAGTATTTTATGTACGCTTCCATCCTGACAATGGGCTCACCTATCATCATCTATATGGTGCTGGCCTTCTGGAGAAATATGCGGAAGTATATATGGGCCGCGAGGAGAAATCCCTGGTATTATTTGTGAATAGTCAATGGAATCCCTCATGCAGGGATCTCATTCACCACTCACTATTCACTATTCACTATTCACCATTGCCCAATCACTAAATCATCTCTTTCAGCTTACTGACCACCACATCCACTTCTTCTTTGGTATTGTGCCGGGAGAAAGAAAAACGAACCGGCACCAGGTTAGGGTTGTTGTTCAATGCCCGGATGACATGGCTGCCAACATCCGTCCCGCTGCTGCAGGCGCTGCCGCCGGATACGCAGATGCCCTGCATATCAAGGTTGAAGAGGATCATTTCTGACTTTTCTGTTTTAGGGAAGGAAACATTCAGTACGGTGTAAAGGCTTTTACCTGTATAGTCGCCGTTGAACTGTACGCCTTTGATATGTTGCTGCAGTTGCCCGATCATGTAAGTCTTTAGCGACTGGATATACGCGCTGTCTTTCCCCATCGATGCCTCCGCCAGTTCCAGGGCTTTGGCAAAGCCGATAATTCCATAGACGTTCTCTGTTCCGGCCCGCATATTCCGCTCCTGCCCTCCCCCGTATATCATCGGTTTTACTTTGATATTGTCGTTGATATAAAGGATGCCTGCCCCTTTCGGGCCATGGAACTTGTGACCGGCGCCGGTGGCAAAATGAACCGGTTTGTTCCGCAGATCAATTTTATAATGCCCCACTGTCTGCACCGTATCGGAATGAAAAATGGCATTGTATTTTTTGCAGATCTCCCCTGCTGTATAAATATCCAGCAGGTTGCCGATCTCATTGTTCGCATGCATCAGGCTCACCAAACAGCGTTCTTTATGCCCTGCCAGTTGCTTTTCCAGGTCTTTGAGGTCCACATGCCCGTCAGGAAGTATTTTCACCTGGCTGGTGGTCACCACATCATCATGATCAAAATGCTCTACCGCATGTAATACTGCATGGTGCTCAATCGGCGAAGTGATGATATGCTTACAACCCAGGTCATAAATGGCGGAAGAAATGGCCATGTTATCGCTTTCCGTGCCGCCGCTGGTGAAGAAGATCTCACCCGGATTGGCATTCAATATCCTCGCCACAGTTTTACGGGCGGATTCAATGGCCAGGCGGCTCTCCCTTCCATAAGAATAAATAGAAGAAGGATTGCCAAAATGAGTGGTCATATAAGGCATCATGGCCTCCAGTACTTCCTTGTCAAGTGCAGTTGTGGCGGCGTTATCAAGATAGATGCGGTTCATAGCTGAAAATAGCGGTCGTTTTAAGAGCCGCAAAGATAAGTAACAGTCATTTTTTACGAGTTCTTTTCTGCTGAACAGGAAAACGATAACCCAGAAGCAGGTTTTGAAAAACCCCTTTAGGGGTTGGGGGTAAACTCCTTGATATCCCGCATCAGCTGCATCGCAATATTATTCGCTTTCGTTTCCAGGTCGCTTTCAGCATAAATGCGGATGATGGGCTCCGTATTGGAAGTGCGGAGATGCACCCAGTCGTTGTCAAACTCTATTTTTAATCCATCCTCGGTATTAACCGGGTTTTTTTTGTACTTCTTCTTTATTTTTTCAAAAACGGCTTTTAGATCAATACCGTTCCCGAGTTCCATCTTGTTCTTGGAAATAAAATAATCCGGGTACTGGCTGCGTAGCGATTTAATTCCTTTTTTATGGTTGGCCAGGTGACTTAAGAACAGGCCTATACCGATCAGCGCATCACGGCCATAATGAAAATCCGGAACAATGATGCCTCCGTTCCCTTCGCCCCCAATTACTGCATTCACTTCCTTCATCTTCTTCACCACATTCACCTCCCCCACGGCCGAAGGAAAGTATTCTCCGCCATGCTTCAGTGTAATTTCTTTCAAGGCCCTCGTACTGCTCATATTACTGACAGCATTGCCTTTAATTTTTCCCAGTATATAATCAGCCACGGCCACCAGTGTATATTCTTCGCCAAACATGCTGCCATCCTCACACACAAAGCATAGCCTGTCCACATCCGGGTCAACAGCAATTCCAAAGTGGGCCTGCTGCTTTACCACTTCTGCGCTGAGTTGTGTAAGGTGCTCCGGCAATGGCTCGGGGTTGTGGGCAAACCTGCCATTTACCTCTCCATTCAATACGATCACTTCATTGATGCCGAGGGCATTCAATAGTGCCGGAACAAAAATGGCCCCGGTAGAATTCACCGCATCCACCACTACCTTAAAATCCTGCTTTTTGATCAACCGTGTATTTACAAGCGGGTACTTTAAAATGATGTCAATATGTTTTTGCAGGTAGCTATTATCAACTGTTACCGAACCTAATTTATCAACTGCTGCAAAGCTGAAATCTTCCCTGCCTGCCAGCTCCAGCACTTTGGCGCCGGTTTCGGCGG
>JANNUI010000493.1:0-6203 GCA_031395125.1 Chitinophagaceae bacterium
TGGCCCAGCTGGCGCTACCCCCGATGAAATAAAATTTTTCATACCCGCTGAGATTATTCAGGATGGTTTGCTGGTCAACCAGGTTGGGGTTTCGGCTGGCTGTTTTAAATTCTGTCACATCCGGTATGCCGGTGAGAATGGCCCATACTCCACGGGCCGTTCCATAGGCCGGAGAGAAACAGTTTTTAAAAAAGATCCCCTGCCTGCATAACTGGTCAAAGTAAGGGGTGGTGTTCAGCGGGTTGCCCCACATGGAACTTTTATAAGCGCTGAAACTTTCACAGATCACCAGCACTACATTGGGAGTTGTTGAAAAAAAAGCTGAATCAGCAAGAGGCATGGTACGGCTGAAATGCAAAGATGCTGTGTCAGGTTTTGTTATACCCAGCATCGAAGCCATCAGCGGGTAATACTGTTTTGTTTTTTGTGCATCAAAGGTGGCATGCCTGAACTTTAGACTGCTGGCAAAACTCTGGAAAGGGTTCAGTGCAAGACTGGCCTTATAATCGCTGTTGAGCTGGTAGGCATCACTCCAGCGTAGCGGAAACTGGCCGATGCGGCCAAATATGGAGATGGCAAAAACAAAAAAGGCTAGCGCATAGCTTATGACAAGATTTCTTCTGGAAATTGTTCCGGGTACAGGGAGAGATAATTTATACAACCAACGGGTAGTATAAAAAATACAGGTGAAAGCAACGACCCAACCCAGCAGGATCCTGACGACCGGGTAGCTCTGCCAAACCATCGAAGCTGATATCTGTGCATCGGTTGCATAGCTGAGGACACTGGCATTCAGCCGCTGGCGCAGGTAGGCAAAATGGGCAAAATCGAATGTATAGAAAACAATGATCAGCCAACCGAACAACCGGGTAAAGATCAGTAACGACTTGCGGGAAATGGGTTTGGTAAATGGCTTAAAGAAATAAAGGATGGCAGCGATCCATACGATCAGTAAAAAACCACAAACCCACCTCGCATCATAACGGAAACCCATCCAAAAGGCAGCAGCGAGTCCTTTTTCACCAGGAATGGAAAAGACAAAATGAAAAACGAGCCGGAGCAGGGTGAGTAGTAACAGGAAAAAAAAACCGGTCAGCAGCAGCCAGCGAATCAGCCTGGAATGTATGATCCTTGTCATTTCACCGGTGGTTTAGCGGCTAAAATATCAAAATATTAGCGGCTAAACCAAAACAAGTGTCAGGCGATCTGTTCTATCCATGAGGGACAGAATCACTACCTTCGGTAATCAACCAATTGGTCTCTTTTAATGGATATATTCATATTAGGCATTCTGATCCTCCTGAATGGCCTTTTTTCCATGTCTGAAATAGCGCTGGTATCTGCCCGCAAGGCAAGGCTGGAAAGCCAGGCAGAACGGGGCGACAAAAAAGCAAAGCTGGCGCTGGAAATGTCGAACCACCCGGAAACTTTTCTTTCGGCAGTGCAGATCGGAATCACACTGATATCGATCATTACCGGTGTGTATTCCGGCGAAAAGTTCAGCAAAGACCTGCAGCCCGTTGTGGAAAGAGTGGAGCTTTTCAGGCCTTATGCCGAAGCTATTTCCACTACGCTCATTGTCATCGTTGTTACTTTTGTATCCATCATTTTTGGCGAACTGATCCCGAAGCGAATTGGGCTACTGCGTTCAGAAAAAATTTCCATGGCTGTCGCCGGGCCTATGCGGTTTTTCTCCAGGCTGTTTCACCCTATCGTATGGCTGCTGAATAAAACAAGCAATCTTTTCTTCCGCATTTTCAATATCAGGCGGATGAAGGAGGATGCGGTGACGGAAGAAGAGATCAAAACACTGATCATAGAAGGCACCGAAGCAGGCACCATTGATGAAGCGGAGCAGGAGATCATTGAAAGGGTTTTCCATCTCGGTGACCGAAATATCACTTCGCTGATGACACACCGCAGCGATATCATCTGGTTTAACCTGGATGATAATGAAGACAAAATGAAGGAAAAGATCCTGCAGGAACCTCACTCTTCCTACCCGATCTGTGATGAAACAATTGACAACATCAAAGGCGTGGTTTCCATTAAGGATCTGTACGTAAGTCCTGATAGTACCCTCTTCAGGGATATTATGAAACCGGCGCTTTTCATCCCGGAAAACAACTCGCCTTACCAGGTGCTGGAAAAATTCAAAGAATCAAAGATCCATTCCGCTTTTATTGTGGATGAATATGGAAGTATTTTAGGGTTGCTTACGCTGAACGACATTTTAGAGGCCATTGTGGGTGATATGTCGCAACCCGACGTGGCCGAATACGAGATCCGTAAACGAGAGGATGGCTCTTACCTTGTTGACGGGCAGATCCCGTTCTACGACTTCCTCACCCGTTTTGAAAAAACAGAATGGATGAATGAAGGCGAACATGATTTTGACACACTGGCCGGTTTTATTCTGCATGAAATGGAACGCATTCCCAAAACCGGCGACAAATTAGACTGGAAAGGCTTTAAAATTGAAGTGCTGGATATGGACGGCCACCGGATCGATAAACTGCTGGTGACACTGAGCGAGAAACTGAAGGATGAGATCGAAGAGTGATGTTAGATGTTAGATCTTAAGTTGCTGGTAAAAGCAAAATACCGATCAACACTGAAAGATATTCAATATCTAACATTTAACATCTAAAACCTAACATCAGAAACTGATCACCGCTTCCTTATCGGGGTAATTCAGCTTGGTACTCTTCCTTTTCCCATCCACCGTTACATGAAAAATATTCATCTGATCATCAAACAGGTCGTACATGATGCTGGTGGAGATATCAAATTTGTTTACGGAAAGTACATTAGACACTTCCATATATCCATAAGCTGCCTCCTGGTCGTTTTCAAAACCCAGGTAGTCAAACTGCACCAGTCTCCCGTTCGCTTTAATGGATAAATGGCTATACAGGTATTTTTTGATCAGCGTATCCATCGCCGCTTTGTTCGGCGGGTTGATCAGGTCAACCTTGGTTTTATAGTTCCTGGCCAGCACTTTCTCAAAATCATCAGTGAAGATCTTGCAGCTGATCTCCAGGGTTTTGTCAGCTGCATTATGGTTGATCTCGATCACACTGACATGAAAGGGATGAAGCCCCCCTGCCCCCCGAAAGGGGGTTCTGGAATCCCAATTTTGCAGGTTTCCTGAAAGCACTAATAAAAACCCTGATGACAGGGATAAAAAGAACCACTTATTTAACCATGTTGCCATTAACACAATAATTTGCTGGTTTACAAAAGTCTGGATTATTTTGATGCCCTGACCAGGCTTTGGTTAAAAGATATAATGCTGGTAAGGACGGCAATTTTAATTGATACGATGCAGGATTTCGGATTTTATTTCGGGTTGGGCTGGGAGCATATCATCAGCAAAGACGCCCTGGACCACCAGCTTTTTATTGCGGCGCTTGTTGCGATCTATTTACTGAAAGACTGGAAACAGGTGCTGATACTGGTGACAGCATTTACCATCGGTCATTCACTTACACTGGCACTGAGTGTGTTTGATGTAATAAGATTTGACAGCAAGTGGGTGGAATTCCTCATACCGCTGACCATTGTCATCACCGCCATCTCGAACCTGTTTCAAAAAAAGTTCACACCCAGAACGATCCGCATCAATTACTTTTTGGCCCTGTTCTTTGGCCTGGTGCATGGGATGGGCTTTGCCAATTCGGTACGCTTCATGCTGGCATCTGACCAGAGCATCGGCTGGAGTTTGCTTGGCTTTAATATTGGACTGGAAGCCGGGCAAATTGTGGTGGTGGTTTTACTGTTGCTGCTGGCCCATTTGCTGGTCAGTTCGTTGCGGATAAACCGGAGGGATTGGGTCATCTTTTTATCTGCTGCCGTTTTTGGCCTTGCGCTGAAAATGGTGTTTGAACGAACACCTTTCAACTGAAATCTTTAATAAATAAAAGCCATGAAAAGAAGAATTGTACTGAACAGCCTGTTATTGCTGATCGCAGCGGCGGCACAAGCCCAGATACAGAACAACAGCGCCTCCAACCACGGTAACAAATTTGAACAATTGGGGACCATCCTCCCCACTCCCAACGAACAGCGTACAGCCAGCGGAGCACCCGGTGTAAAATACTGGCAGCAACGGGTGGACTATGATATCAAATGCGAGCTTGACGAAGCCAATAACAAACTCAGCGGCAGTGAGACCATCACCTATTTCAATAACTCACCGGATGTGCTCACTTATTTCTGGATGCAACTCGACGAAAACCAGCACAGCACGGTCAATAATGCCAACTACCAGAATACAAACCGGCTCCCAACACAAACCACCGACAAAACAATGGACCGTTTTGAGGAGAGAAGGACCGACAATGGTTATGGGGTGAACATTATCAAACTGACCGATGCAGCGGGCAAACCCATCAAATACAGCATCAACAAAACAATGATGAAAATGGATCTGCCCATGCCACTGAAGCCTGGTCAGAAATTTGTTTTCAAAGTGGACTGGAATTATAAGATCGCCGACCGGGGCGATTTTATGCGCTTTGGCGGTGCAAGAGGTGGTTACGAGCATTTTGCAGAAGATGGCAATAATAACTACACCATGACGCAGTGGTACCCCCGCCTCTGCCGCTATAGTGATGACCAGGGCTGGCAAAACCACCAGTTTACCGGTACCGGTGAGTTCACCCTTTGTTTTGGAAACTTTAAAGTACAGATGACCGTTCCCGCTGACCATATTGTCGGCGCTACCGGCGAATGCCAGAATTATGCACAAACACTATCTGCAACACAAATGGCAAGATGGCAAAAAGCTCTAACAGCCAAAGAGCCGCTGCAGATCGTTACACTGGATGAGGCATTGGCTGCCGAAAAACGGATTGCTTCGCCTACGGCTCGCAAGACCTGGATCTACAAAGCCGATAATGTCCGCGACTTTGCCTGGACCTCTTCCCGCCGTTTTGTATGGGATGCTATGCCGGCGATGATCGAAGGTAAAAAAGCTATGGCCATGAGTTATTATACCAAAGAAGCTTACCCGATCTACAGCAAGTTCTCTACCAAAGCCGTTGCACATACGCTGAAGACCTATTCTAAATTCTCGGTACCCTATCCCTACCCTGTTTGCATCAGTGTAGAAGGTAACCAGGGCATGGAATACCCGATGATCTCTTTTAATCCCGGCCGGGCCGAAAAAGACGGGAGCTATACCGAAGGCTCCAAGAATGCAGCGATACTCGTTATAATCCATGAAGTGGGTCACACTTTCTTCCCGATGATCGTTAACAGTGATGAACGCCAGTGGACATGGATGGATGAAGGGCTGAATTCTTACCTGCAATACCTTACTCAGGAATTGTGGGACAATAAATTCCCTTCAACGGGTGGTGTGCCCTCCTCCATTGCCAACTACATGAAGCTGCCCAAAGACCAGCTGGAACCCATCATGACCAACTCGGAAAATATCAACAATTTTGGCGCTAATGCTTACGATAAAGTGGCAGCGGGTTTGAATATCTTAAGGGAAACGATAGTGGGCCGTGAGTTATTTGATAATGCATTCCGTGAATATTCCCGCCGCTGGGCTTTTAAATCGCCAACCCCTGCTGACCTGTTCAGAACGCTGGAGGATGCTACCGGCGAGGACCTTGACTGGTTCTGGAGAGGATGGTTCTATGGCATTGAAGCCTGCGATATTTCCATTGATTCTGTAAAACATGCTGTACCGGATGTAACAGCGGTACCCAACCAGCCAAACGACACCGTTGTTTACAGGGCATTGGCCAAACCCCAGGTAAATACTTTTGAAGACCTTTCCAAGATCAGGAATAAGCAGGATAAGAACATTGCATTCGAAACAGACAAGGACACTGCACTCAGGGATTTTTACTGGAAGTATGCAAGGGATATGGAAAAATTTGACAGCAGCAAATACCCTGTAACAGTAAAAGCACAGACGGAGAGCCTTGACCAGGAGGGGCGGAATAAATATGGCGGCAAGCATCTGTATGAGATCTCCTTCACCAATAAAGGCGGTTTGCCCATGCCCATCATCCTGGAATGGACCTACAAGGATGGCAGCAAAGAAATTGAAAGGATCCCCGCACAGGTATGGAGAAAGAACGAGACGAATGTTTTCAAAACTTTTATAAAAATGCGCAGCTTTCCCAAGGACAGCCTGGAGAAATACGGGTTCTGGACCAATGAGGACAAGAATGCCTTTGCTT
>JANNUI010000494.1:0-10946 GCA_031395125.1 Chitinophagaceae bacterium
TTAACCTTTTATCCAACCCACGCAGCAAAGCACCACCACCGGTTATGTACAAACCCCTGCGGTAAATATCCGATGCCAGTTCGGGCGGCGTTGTTTCCAAAGCCTTTAAAATAGCTTCTTCTATTTTAAAAATACTTTTATCCAAAGCCTCAGCAATTTCCTGGTAGCTGACCATTATTTGTTTGGGAATGCCCGTTACCAGGTCACGGCCATTTACAGGAAAATCGTCTGGTGGATTGTCAATGTCCTTCATGGCGGCACCAACCTGTATCTTAATCTGCTCAGCAGTACGTTCCCCTATCAGTAAACTGTGGTAACGACGAAGAGCTTCCATGATATCAGCCGTAAATTCGTCGCCGGCAATCCTTATTGACTGGTCACAAACAATACCGGCAAGGGCTATCACACTGATGCCGGTTGTACCTCCGCCAATATCAATAATCATATTACCCACCGGCTCTTCCACGTCAATGCCAATACCCAGCGCAGCCGCCATTGGCTCATGAATCAGGTACACCTCTTTGGCGCCGGCCTGCTCGGCACTGTCACGAACGGCCCTTTTCTCCACTTCTGTGATGGAGGAGGGGATGCAAATCATCATCCGCCAACTGGGGGGGAAAAGTTTCTTTTTAGGATAAACCAGCTTGATAAGCTCCCTTATCATCAGTTCTGCGGCGTTGAAATCGGCAATCACACCGTCTTTCAGCGGCCGGACCGTCCGGATGCTTTCATGAGTTTTCTCATGCATCATCAGCGCCTTCTTGCCCACCGCCAGCACTTCCTTGGGGTTATTACGGTTCAGGGCTATAATGCTGGGTTCGTTCACCACTATTTCGTCGTTATGTATGATGAGGGTATTGGCGGTACCCAGGTCGATGGCTATTTCTTGTGTAAACCAGTTAAAAAGTCCCATTAATTTTTATCGGATTTGAGGCCAAAGGTGGAGGAAATAATCCGAACTAACAAAGCGAAACCCTTGCGGGGCAGGCCTGCCTGCCGGCAGGCAGGGTTTTTTTTGATTTCCCGATTCTCAAAAATTACAGTTAAAAGAATTTTTACTACCGTATTGTTCAGGAATTTTCAGTAATACCCTTACTCCTTTTTTCGATTAACTTCACTCTATGCGGATCATTACCCGGACGGTTTTTATTCTCTCCATGGTAAGCCTGCTGGCTGATATTGCCAGCGAAATGCTGTACCCGGTGATCCCGGTGTACCTGAAAGAGATAGGGTTCAGTGTTTTGCTGATCGGCGTGCTGGAAGGGGTGGTGAATTTTACAGCAGGCATCAGCAAAGGTTACTTTGGAAAACTGAGTGATGAAAAAGGATTGCGGCTTCCGTTTGTAAAACTGGGGTACCTCTTAAGCGCTGTTTCCAAACCGCTGATCGCCGCTTTCACTTACCCGCTCTGGATCTTTTTTGTCAGAACGGTTGACCGCCTTGGTAAAGGTGTGAGAACAGCTGCAAGGGATGCATTGCTTTCGCAACAGGCAACCAGGGAAACCAAAGCAAGGGTGTTTGGGTTCCACCGCGGTATGGATACGGTTGGCGCCGCCATCGGCCCTGCATTCGCTCTGGCATTTCTTTTTTTTTACCCGGGTGAGTACAAAACGCTTTTTTACATTGCATTCATTCCGGGCATCCTTTCCATCCTGCTCATTTTTTTACTGAAAGAGAAAAGGCAGCCCGTGTCCACATTGGGCAAGGGTAATTTCTTTTCCTTTTTTAAATACTGGAATATCGCAACACCTGAGTTCAGGAAAGTAGTGCCGGGTCTTTTGCTTTTTGCCTTGTTCAACAGTTCAGATATTTTTTTACTGCTCATCACCAAAGCAAGTATCGGCAATGAAACACTGACCCTGTTGGGCGCCACTTTTAATTCAGACACCATCACGATCGGGGCTTATGTATTTTATAATCTCGTTTATGCTGCTGCGTCTTACCCCATGGGTATGCTGGCAGACCGGTTCAGTCCCCGGAAAATAATTATCGCCGGTTTTGCTTTGTTTGCCATTGTTTATGGCGGTTTCGCTTTCTCCCCTTCTGTTTCTGTCATATTTATCCTCTTTGCCCTGTATGGCATTTATGCAGCCGCTACGGAAGGTGTCATTAAAGCATGGATCAGCAACCTGGCCCATGGGGAAAATACGGCCACAGCCATTGGTTTTTATACGAGTTGCGAAAGCATCGGCACTTTATTGGCCAGCATCATTGCCGGAAGCCTGTGGACGTATTGCGGAAGCTATTATACTTTTCTTATTCCTGCCCTGATAAGTATTCTTGTGAGCCTCTATCTCCTTGTATTAAAGGTCAAAAAGTCCAACGCCGGCTGATTTTTATTTTTTCTGGCACAATTCTGGCGATTCTGCAGCTGAACATTATCATCTTCTGCAAAAAAAATCTATGAAAAAGTTACTAGTGTTATCCGCAGCGTTATTTTTTGCAACAGCCCTGTTCAGTCAGAGTAAGTCTGCCGGAAGTTCCTCCTACCGGACCGCACTGGGTGTGAAAGTGTGGGACGGCGGCGGCATCTCTTTCAAACATTTTCTCAGTGGTAAAAATGCACTGGAACTGGTCGGCTATTTCTGGAACCGGGGGACAAGAATCACCGGCCTCTATGAGATACATGGTCCCATCAGCGGGGCGACAGGCCTGCAATGGTACATAGGTCCCGGGGCACATATCGGGTTTTACAATACAAAATTTGGCGATGGCTCTTTTATCGGTGTGGACGGGGTGCTGGGCCTGGATTATAAGTTCAATAGCGCCCCCATCAATATTTCACTGGACTGGCAGCCTTCCTTTGAGTTTGGTGATAATCGTGGTTTTGTGGGCAGTTGGGGTGGATTGGGAATCCGTTATACTTTTTAATATATATCTACCTGTTATCAGCAAGAGATTGTCTCAAAAATATTTTCAACACGGAGCTACGGAGGAACAGAGCCACACAGAGCATTAATTCCCAATTTATCTTTCTCGGTGAAGCTCAAACACTCTGTTACTCTGTGTTTAAATTTCCCACTTTTGAGACAGTTTTTTATTATACAAATCCGAGTTGTTTTTCAATCACAGGGGGAAGAGAAGGCAGTTTTCTTCGTTCGATCAAAAAACTGTTTAGTTGTGCTATTTCCCTGAAGATATAATGCTTGTCAGCAGCAGCTTTCAGGTAATCTTTTCCTGTACTGCCACCTGTTCCTATTCTCGTTCCGATCATCCGGTGCACCATGTTCATGTGGCGGTAGCGCCAGCTGCTGAGCTGTTCATCTATCTCCAGCAAACAGTTCAGTAACTGGAAAGGCAGTTGCAGCAGCGGGTAGCCGCGGTAGAGCATGATGAACAATGCGGCACGGGAGGCAGCAGGTGATATAGAGCGGTCGCTGTCGCTGGTTGCATCATCAAATATCTGCCCGAAAGCAGTAAGGTTATTTTTCTCAGCATCAGCCAGGCTGCTTCCATAAATTTTTTTGTAATTACCCCAGAATGAACTGTCGGCTCCTTCTGTTAAAAAGGGCATCCGTTCCAGCCAGCTGTTCAATAATTGCAATAATGATTTACCCGCTTCTGCTTTTTTGATGATGTCAACATGCGCTGACCTTAGTTGTGCAGTATAGTATTCTTTACCGTGGCGATGTTCAAATTTCAAACCAAGTTTGGCTTCCAGTTCCTTGAACTGCCAGCTTTGAAAACCCGATGCAGGACGCAGCATATCCCTGAAATCCAGAAAGTCCATCGGGGTCATGGTTTCCATGATATCTATCTGGTGAACCAGCACCCGGAGGATCGTGACACAGCGATTGAGCCGGTGAACCACCGTTTGTAATTCCGGTGAATTATCATTCAGTGCCGGTTTGCCCAGAATGGCCACCACCGAATCTGCCTCATGATGCAGCTGTTTAAACCAGAGTTCATAGGCCTGGTGTATCACAATGAACAGCATTTCATCATGCGCAGGCAACTGATGTTTATCACTTTCCGGCGACTGGGCGTTAAGGATCTTATCTAACTGGAGATAGTCGTGATAGTGAATTTCACCGGCCATAATTTGGGATTTGTACAAATGTATGAAAGCTATTTCAGGCTAGTGAGGAGTGGCGAGTAGCGAGTGGGGAATGGCTAGTGGCTAGTGGGGAGTAGCTAGTAGGGACCAGCAATTTTGTGGGATTCTGCTCTTAACACGCAATTCCCTACTAGCCACTAGCCACTCCCCACTTCCCCTTTTCACTCAAACTCATACCCGATATCGCCGCGGTATTCCATTCCGGTAAACGATACTTTCTGCATTTCTTCTTTGGATATCTCCACCGCGTCAAAAATGGACCGGCCATAGGAAGTGATGCAAAATACCCGGCCCCCATTGGTCACCACTTCCCCGTTTTTAACCGTTGTCCCCATATGAAACAGCATGCTGTCGGCAGGATTGATATCATCAGCCCCCTTTATTACCTGTCCTTTTTCGTATTCACCGGGATAGCCTCCGCTTACGGCCACTATCGTACAGGCGGTTCTTGGATCGGTTTCTATTTTAACGGAGTCCAATCGCTGGTTAGCTGCAGCCACAAGCAATTGTACCAGGTCATTTTTCATGCGGGGAATCACCACTTCTGTTTCGGGGTCTCCCATCCGGCAATTATATTCGATCATATAGGGATCATCCTGTACGATCATCAGCCCGAAAAAGATAAAGCCGCGGTATTCTAATCCTTCTTTCTGCAAACCCTCCACTGTGGGCTTAATGACTTTGAGTTCTATCTTTTTCATCAGCGTATCGTTGGCAAACGGCACAGGGCTTACAGCACCCATACCTCCTGTGTTGGGGCCTTTATCGCCTTCTCCCACCCGTTTGTAATCTTTGGCTTCAGGAAGTATGACATAATTTTTCCCGTCTGTCAAAACAAACACAGAGATCTCAATGCCTTTCAGGAACTGCTCCACCACTACTTTTTTCCCGGCTTCGCCGAACTTGGCCCGTTGTATCATCAGTTCAAATTCGGCAATGGCTTCCAGGTGGTTTTCACAGATAACAACACCTTTACCGGCAGCCAGGCCATCGGCTTTCATTACGATTGGTAAAGCATGCTGCTGCAGGTACATCACTCCTTCATTATAATTCTCCACGGTAAACTCTTTGTACGCCGCAGTTGGGATATTGTGCCGCATCATAAATGCCTTGGCAAATGCTTTGCTGCCTTCAAGTTGTGCACTAGTTTTATCCGGGCCGATCACATCCAGGTCTTTTAGTGCCGGATCACTGATAAGATGATCCGTTATGCCTTTCACCAATGGCTCTTCCGGGCCAACCAGCACCAGGTCAATCTTTTTTTTAATGCAGGTTTTTTTGATCGCATCAAAGTCGGTGAGGCTGATGGCAAGATTGGTACCGCATTGGGCAGTGCCGGCATTACCCGGGGCAATAAACAGTTCATCGCAAAGTGGGCTTTGAGACATTTTCCAGGCGAGGGCATGTTCCCTGCCGCCGGAGCCTAATAAGAGGATACGCATGGTTTGTATGGTTACTGTATTTTAAGGCCTTGCGAATATCGGGCACATCCGTTAAAGATAAACCGAAAAAGTTTTTAGGTGACTAAATTTCTGTATTTTGGTTGCTCTAACGATTAGGGATTCTGATTTATCAACTAAAAAAATCTGTATGAACCAAGTTGCAATAACCGGCAAGCATCCAAGGGGACTAATGGTATTGTTCTTTACTGAAATGTGGGAACGGTTTGGCTACTACCTGATGGTAGGTATTTTATTTCTTTATTTAACGAATACTACTACAGGAGGAAAAGGACTCTCCCGGGCGATGGGGATAGATGTTGTGGGAACATTTATTGCGTTAGTTTACCTGACACCATTTATTGGTGGTCTTATTGCCGACAGATACCTGGGCTACATTAAATCTATTTTTCTCGGTGGCACTTTGATGGCAGCGGGTTACCTGGGGCTTGCGTTACCGGGTGATACAACGATGTACATTTCTCTTGGTTGTATTATTATAGGAAATGGTTTTTTCAAACCCAATATTTCTACCCTGTTGGGCAATATGTACAATACAGAAGAATTAAGACCCTTAAAAGATAATGCTTACAATATCTTTTACATGGGTATTAATATAGGCGCATTGGTCTGTAATTTTGTTGCGGCTTTCCTTCGTAACAAATATGACTGGAGATATGCTTTTGCAGCAGCAGGCGTAGGGTTGATTATTGGTTTAATCTGGCTGGCCCTCCAGTTAAAACACGTCAAACAATATGATGTAAAGAAGCCTATGCAAGCCGGAGATTTGCCGATTTCAAGAATATTCGGATCCGTCTTCCTGCCTATGATCATATTTGGTGCAATCGGATGGGTAATTCCGGGAAATATTATGAATTCTGACTCCAATGATGCTTTTGTCTTTGCCTGCTTACCCGTAATATACTTCTACGTTAATCTATGGAGAAAAGGAAATATAGAAGATAAAAAAGGTGTCGGGGCGTTATTGTTCGTTTTTACGGTATCGGTCATTTTCTGGACTATCTACAATCAAAACTCAACAGGTCTTACTATCTGGGCAGAATCGCATACCAACAGAGAAATCCCTCAACTACTTGAAAAGCCAGCCGATGCTGTTTATATGCTTCAGAATCTTGGTACTGACTTCAGGGAGGCAGGTCAGGTGGACCAATACCTTCGGCCAATAACGGACACTGCCGGCAATCCGGTAAACGTAATGGGTCCTGATCCTTACTTTAATAATGTTCCAAAAGAAGATTGGCCGCCAAATGGAACATCAAAATTAGCTAATGCGGAATTATATCAATCGATCAACCCGGCCTTTATTGTTTTACTGACTCCTTTGGTACTTGCTTTTTTTGCTTTCAGGGCAAGAAGGGGAAAACCTGTCTCTACGGCCAGCAAATTTGCATGGGCTCTTATAATATCAGGGTTAAGTGCATTGGTAATGGTAATCGCCGTCATGTCTGTTCCCAGTATCTATACACATAAAGCAGCTTCTATCTGGCTATTCCTCACCTATGGCATATTTACAGTCAGTGAAATATGCTTAAGCCCGATTGGTCTTTCATTTGTGTCCAAACTGGCTCCTGCCCGTTTGACTGCTCTCATGATGGGAGGCTGGTTTCTCTCCACTTCGTTGGGTGGCAAAGTAGCTGGTGTTATGGCAAGTTTCTGGGATAAAATGCCGGACAAGAGAATTTTCTTTGGCATCATTACTATTGCAGCTATCCTTGGCGGCTTGCTCATCTTTGCGAAAGTTAAATCACTTGATAAAATCGTAAAAGATAAAACAGGTTCTGCGTAAACATATAAACCGCTTATACAAACCCCGGCAGTTTACCGGGGTTTTTTTATTTACCCTAACATCAATTTTGCTATCTTAACTGCTTAAACGATTCAGCTATGTGGAAAAAACACCCCAAAGCATTGCCCTTTCTTTTTTTCTCTGAAATGTGGGAGCGGTTTGGCTATTACCTGATGATCGGCATCTTTACCCTGTACCTCAAAGATGTAAAAGCGGGCTACTCCATGACAGAAGCAGAGTCTGCTGATCTCTACGGCACTTTTATTGCCCTTGTGTTCCTGACCCCTTTTATCGGCGGTTTACTGGCAGACCGCTACCTGGGTTACCGCAAATCCATCATCATGGGCGGACTGATGATGGGATTGGGCTATTGTCTCATGTCGGTTCATAATATCACCGCCCTTTATGTATCCATGACAATGGTGATCGTTGGTAATGGTTTTTTTAAGCCAAATATATCCACCCTGCTGGGGAATGTATATACTACACCACAATACATCAAACAAAAAGATGATGGCTATAATATATTTTACATGGGCATCAATATTGGCGCTTTTATCTGTAATTTTTTTGGCGCCGCATTATATATCGTGTATGGATGGGGCGCCGCTTTTATTGCGGCCGGTGTAGGGATGTTCCTGGGAGTGGGTATTTTCCTGGCAGGGACCAAACATTATAAGGCCTATGATGTGAAGAAAGGCGTCAGTGAAAATGATATGTCCATGACCCGTATCACACTGACCATCTTTGTACCATCCATCATTGCAGGTATCCTGGGTTGGCTGATCCCCGGTACATTGGTGGGCTCCGATTCAACCGATGCTTTCATTTTTGCATGCCTGCCTGTCATTTATTTTTATACCTCTCTTTACTTCAGGGCCAGGGCCGATGAAAAAAGACCAATTGCCGCTTTGCTGGCCATCTTTGCCGTGGTGGTCATGTTCTGGGCTGTATTTAAACAAAATGGATCTGCGCTCAATACCTGGGCCGACCGCTACACCAACAGGGAAGTAACAGGTGTGGCACAAAAAGTTTTTGACAAACTCAACTTCGCACAAACTATTGTTTACAAAAAGGATTCTGTTGCAAAATATGATGAGCAATTCCGCCTGCAGAAGAAAGACGGGAAAGTTGTAAAGGAGGTCAATTACCCTGTCTATTTCAAGAATATCCCCGAAAACAATAAACCGGCTGATGGTGAAGGGACCAGTTTGTGGGCCACCAATCTTAGCCAGTCCATTAATCCCGGTTGGGTAATATTCCTCACTCCGCTTGTTGTAGTATTCTTTACCTGGTTGAGAAGAAGAAACAAGGAGCCTTCCACAGCAACAAAAATTGCCTTTGGGCTTTTTATTTCAGCATTATCAGCACTGGTAATGGTAGGGGCCGTATATGCCAGCCATAACGGTGGTGAAAAGGCAAGTGTATTGTGGCTGATCTCCAGCTATGGTGTAATTACAATCGGCGAGTTGCTGTTAAGCCCGATGGGCTTATCTCTTGTTTCCAAACTCAGCCCGGTACGCATCACATCGCTGATGATGGGCGGTTGGTTCCTGGCAACTTCCATTGGCAACAAATTATCAGGGGTGTTGTCCACCATGTGGGATAACTATAACCATAAAGCCGGGTTCTTCTGGCTCAATTTCGGATTATTGATGGTGGCTACCTTTATGTGTTTCGCTATGCTGAAGTGGCTGAACAGGATCATGAAAGAAAAAGGAGTGAATTGAGAAAAGCTGTTAGCGGTTAGCTCATAGCCATTAGCTGAGTTCATTAATTAATATCTCCCCTGCCTGAAGACTAAAAGCTAATGGCTAAAAGCTTTTTTCTTATCTTCCAGTTACCAAAATACAATTGCCATGTCTGAACAAACCAATTTCAAGCCTTTTGTTTCTGCGGAAACAAAAATGGCCGAGTTCACTATTAAATCTGTTATTACCGGCGCTATATTTGGAATCATATTCGGTGCTTCTACTGTATATCTTGCACTGAAAGCCGGATTAACTGTTTCGGCTTCCATTCCTATTGCAGTAATGTCTATTTTATTGGGTAAACTTTTTTTAAAGACCACCATCCTTGAAAATAATATCATTCAGACTACCGGTTCTGCCGGGGAAAGTATTGCAGCAGGTGTTGTATTTACCTTACCGGGATTTTTATTTTTAAGTGAGCCCGGCAGCGCCAATTTTTTTAACTACTTCACTATTCTCGTCCTGGCAATTTTCGGCGGCATACTGGGAACATTAATGATGATCCCATTGCGGCGTTCTTTGATCGTAAAAGAACACGGCACTCTTCCTTACCCGGAAGGAACGGCCGGTGCTTCTGTATTGAAAGCAGGAGTAAAAGGCGGGGCATTGGCCATGACAGCTATTTGGGGAGTGTTGGTAGCATTTGGTTATGCCATTTTACAGAAAATATTGCATGTTATCGCTGAAGCTCCCGCCTTCGCCTCAAGGCAATCAGACAAAATATTTCCTTCGGCAAGGGTTAGCGGTGAGATCACACCGGAATATATGGGTGTAGGATATATCATCGGCCCAAAGATCGCAGGAGTCCTGGTTGCCGGAGGTATATTAAGCTGGTTTGTACTGATCCCTCTTCTCTCTTCATTAATCAGTGCTGATGTAATTGCCTCACAATTGCATAAGCTTGGATATATAACTGATCTCGCCAAAGCAGGTCCTGGCAATGCCGGATCATGGGATCCTGTTACGCATAATTTCGGGGACTGGTCATCGGCTATTTACCGGGCCTATATCAGGCAGATCGGTGCAGGTGCTGTTGCCGCAGGTGGTTTTATTATGTTGATAAAAACGATTCCCACCATCATTTCTTCTTTTAAAGGTAGTGTTGGTTCATTAAAGAAAGATGGACTTAAGGGAGATGCACATGTGCCAAGAACAGAGAGGGATCTTTCTATGAAAGTAGTTGGTATCGGCAGTCTTGTTCTATTATTGGTCATTGCGCTGATGCCGAATACTCTTATTCCGGGAAGTAATATAGGAAGCAAATTATTGCTGGGATTACTGGTCATCATCTTCGGAGCTTTTTTTGTCACTGTTTCTTCCCGCATTGTTGGATTGATCGGTTCATCAAATAATCCTATCTCCGGAATGACCATTGCTACATTAATGGGAACCTGTCTTATTTTTATTGCCGTAAAATGGACAGGGCATTTTTATGAACCCATGGCGTTGGTCGTTGGGGGAATGATCTGTATTGCCGCTGCCAATGCCGGCGCTACTTCACAGGATCTGAAAACAGGTTATATCGTTGGCGCCACGCCAAAATACCAGCAGATAGCTTTGTTTGTCGGTGCCATTGTTTCTTCATTGGCGATTGGCGCCACGATCAAAATTCTTGATACTCCCACAGTAGCAATGGCAGCACAGGGTATTGAACATGCTATCGGTACGGATACTTACCCTGCTCCACAGGGAACATTGATGGCCACATTGATCAAGGGCATACTTTCTTTTAATCTTGACTGGCAGTTTGTACTGGTCGGAGTATTCATTGCCATTGTAATGGAACTTTGCGGCATAAAAGCATTAAGTTTTGCCATCGGTATCTACCTGCCTTTATCTACAACGCTTCCTATTTTCATTGGTGGCGCCATCAGGGGTTTTGTGGAGTGGCG
>JANNUI010000513.1:0-1961 GCA_031395125.1 Chitinophagaceae bacterium
CCAGCCTGGTCCGGATGGCCATCATGTTTTCCACGTTGGCGCCCTGGAACCTATAGATACTCTGGTCATCGTCACCCACAACAAAAAGGTTGGGATTATCTTCCCAGTAGGAGGTGAGCATTTGCACGATCTTGTTCTGTGAGCCGCTGGTATCCTGGTATTCATCCACGAGGATATATTGCAGTTGTTCCTGGTAACCGAGCAGCACATCGGGATGATCTTCAAAAAGCCTGATGACCCAGTTGATCATATCATCAAAATCATACCTGTTGCGGGAAGCAAGGATAGACTGGTAGGTTGTAAACGCTTCAATGGCTGCTTTTGACTTTAACATTTTATCAATCTGCTCCTGGCCTTTTATGGTGAGCCCCTTTTCCTTATTTTTTTTATTCGTAAAGTTTTCGGGTACGGTTACCTGTATGTAATGATCAATTTTTTGCAGTAAAACTGCCGGGTCCCATGCTTCACGTTTCATGTCGGAGAACAGGCGGGCCAGGTGCTGCAGGTCATAATACACTTCTCCTTTGAACCTTTTCAGTTCACTGTCATTGTCGAAGCCATCGATGAGTTCCTTGATGTATTGAACACGTTCAAGATCGCTGAGTGGTTCGAGGTCCTGTTTTTTTAACTGGCGGGTATTCTGCTGGATCACTTTATTGCAGAAGGAATGAAAGGTATGTATATTGACCTTGTAGGCTTCTGTGCCCAGGAAATGCAGCAGTCTTTTTCGCATAGCCACGGTACCTGCATCGGTATATGTAAGGCATAGTATATTCGACGGCGAGATCTGTGTCTCCAGTAAAATGCGCGCAATCCTGGATGCCAGGATCTGCGTTTTGCCTGTACCCGGACCTGCGACTACCATCACCGGGCCTTCGATCGTATCCACGGCATCTTTCTGTTCCGGGTTCAGCCTTTCATACTCTTTAAGAAACCTTTCCCTCATTTGCTGCGTTGAAGTCAACATAAAGCGATGTTTGGTGTTTTAATGAAGCGATCAAATTACTCGAAAAACCTGCTATAGCAACAAAATCATTTTCCCCATGTCGGTACACCAGTTTAAGACAGTTCAGCGTATTCCGGTAAGCCTCGACGAAGCCTGGGATTTCTTTTCCCATCCTAAAAACCTGGCGATCATGACTCCGGAGCACCTCAATCTTAAGTTTACCAATGAACTTTTTGGAAATGAAATGTACCCTGGACAGGTCATGACCTATAATGTGAAGCCGGTTTTGGGTATTCCCCTTTTCTGGATGACCGAGATCACGCATGTGCGGCCAAAGCAGTTTTTTGTGGATGAACAGCGGTTCGGGCCTTATTCCCTCTGGCATCATCAGCATCATTTCCGCGAGATAGAGGGGGGAGTGGAGATGACTGATCTGATCCATTACAAGGTACCCGGCTGGTTTGTGGGTGATCTTGCCAATAAACTGTTCATCAGCAGGCAGTTGAAGGAAATTTTTGAGTTCAGGTATAAAAAAGTGGAAGAATTATTTGGCAAATGGGAGGCAGTTAAAGAGTCTTATTCCCTTAAAAGTGTTTAATGAAAATCAGGGTTTTGTCATATTATCGTCACAAAACTGTCAAATTCTTACCACAAAGTGGTATTGTGAGATTTTGTGCAAGCAGTAATTTGCACTCTAGAATCAGTCGTTGCTAACCTGACACACACCACGCAACCTGAAAAACATTCGTTTGAATTCTATATAAGAAGCCGACTCCTTTAAAAGGGCCGGCTTTTTTAATTTTAGGAATCCCGGTTTTGACTTTGCTGCCTGTCAATTGTTAACAGACTCAAAAGAAATAAAGGATATCTATATATTATCCGGGCATCCTGGAAATATACTTTTCGATCTGTTTGAT
Organism: Chitinophagaceae bacterium; assembly: GCA_031395125.1. Taxonomy (GTDB): domain Bacteria; phylum Bacteroidota; class Bacteroidia; order Chitinophagales; family Chitinophagaceae; genus JJ008. The sequence goes on from JANNUI010000513.1 coordinate 1,864, forward strand.
CTGGTCGAGTACCTGTTTAGCGGTAGGTTTTTGCGCTTTTGCCCTGCGGAAAAAATCCTTTGCCGCCCTGAATTCCCTTTTCTGGATCATGATCTGTG
>JANNUI010000571.1:0-5718 GCA_031395125.1 Chitinophagaceae bacterium
GGAGAATGGGGCATTCGGCAGCGCTGGCTCCGTCCACCATGATGTAATAGGTAGGGATCTTTTCTCTCAGCCATTTGTCCAGCACCCTGGTTTTCTTTTCTTCCAGCGCAAACTGTGATATTTTGCTGTAATCGTCCTGCATGTTCATGCGGTGCGGTTCTGACCGGGATTTCAGATACACGATCCTTACGCCTTTCTTCCCACCCTCACCTTCAAAAGCAGTCGGCTGTGAAATATCCCCGATCTTCATTTTACTGAGCATACCCACCATTTCCTTGTCGAGCTGATCAATGGTAACATACGTGGATCCATCCCGGCTGGTGATAAAAGGACCGGCGAATTTTGCAGCCTCATCATCACTGTACCTGGTTGCGGCTGCATTAAATGACATCGTTCCGGCAATAACTTTAGAGCGAACAGTATCCAGTTTTACTTTTGCCTGTTTTATTTCATCATTAGTTACAGGGGGAATGCGGAGGATATGGCGCACATCGGCATCATCGCCGTTGCGACGTACCATTTGAATAAGGTGATACCCGAATTTGGATTTTACCGGTGCAGACATCTGCCCTTCTTTCAGGCGGAAAGCAGTGGAAAGGAAAACCGGGTCCCATGATTTTTCGTTGCGGTTCAGCTGGTACTGTCCGCAGCGGTCTTTGCTGCCCGGGTCTTCTGATACCGTTTTGGCCAACTGGCAGAAATCGGCGGTTTTATTCTCTAATTGTTTTTTGTAATTGTTCATCTCCCCGATAATATATTCTTCAATATCCCTGGATGCCTTCGGATAAACGATGATCTGCCCTATCTCCAGTTCGGATTCATAGTATGGCAGGCTGTCTTTGGGGATCTTGTCAAAAAATGCTTTTACTTCGGTGGGGGTGATGCGTACATTGTCCACGATCTTCCGCTGCATGGTTTCGGCCAGTTTCCGCTCTTTCACCGATTCTCTTGAGTCGTCTTTTAACTGGTAAACCGTTTTGCCGGCCATTTCTTCCACTGCTTCTTTGCTGCCCAGCTGGCTGATATAATATCTCATCCGCTGATCCAGCTCTGCTTCTATTTCTTCTTCTGTTACGGGCAACGAATCCTTTTCGGCCTGCAGCATGAGTATTTTGGAAACAACCGCCTGTTCTGTGAGCAGGCAGATCCCATTTTCAGGAACCGCACCACCCTGGCGGGTAATGTCCAGCATGGAGTTCTGGATATCTGAGTAAAGGATGATGCGATCACCAACGATGGCAGTTATTTTATCGGCCACCACTTTTTGTGGTTGTGCATGTGCCCCGGTGGCCAGCACCAGCAACACCAAACAAACTGCAGTAATTCTTTTTATGATCAGCATAGCTTCAAAAGTACTTTGCCCTGTAATGATTAAAGATTCAACAAGGGGTATTTAACAAAAGTTTCATAGCGAGTGGGGGTTGGTTAGTGGCGAGTAGCTAGTGGCGAGTAGGGAGAGAATTCACAATTTATCACGCAACCCACTCGCCACTCGCCACTACCCTTATAAAGTTCTCTTCACTTCTTCCTCCTCATACGCTTCCACCACATCGCCCACTTTATAATCACTGAAATTCTTAATGGTCAATCCGCATTCCATGCCAGCCTGCACATCTTTAGCATCATCCTTGAAACGCTTCAGGGATCCCAGCTCGGCCACACTTCCTGCCGCCGGGTAGATAACGATGCCATCCCGTATCAGGCGGATCTTCGAATCCCGTTTGATCCTGCCATCCATTACATAACAACCGGCCACAGTGGCTTTGTCAAATTTGAATACTTCCCTAATCTCCACATTTGCCACAATCTTTTCCTGTACTTTGGGTTCCAGCATCCCTTCCATTGCGCTCTTCACTTCATCGATCGCTGTATAGATAATAGAGTACATCTTGATCTCTATCCCTGCATTTTCCGCAAGCCGTGATGCCTGCAGCGAAGGACGGACATTGAATGCAATGACGATGGCATCGGATGCCTCGGCGAGTACAATATCACTTTCGTTGATCTGGCCAACACCTTTGTGTATCACACTTACCAAAATTTCCTGGGTAGACAATTTCTGGAGTGAATCACTCAATGCCTCCACAGAACCGTCAACATCCCCTTTGATGATCACTTTCAGTTCTTTGAAGCTGCCCAATGCCAGGCGGCGTCCGATCTCATCCAGGGTAATATGTTTCTTCGTCCTGATTCCCTGTTCTCTCAGTATCTGTGCACGGCGGTACGCAATTTCCTTGGCCTCGGACTCATCTGCATATACTTTGAATTTTTCACCGGCCTGTGGTGCACCGTTCAGTCCCAGCACCAATGCAGGCGCTGAAGGACCTGCTTTATCTTCTTTTTTATTTCTTTCATTGAACATGGCCTTTACCCTTCCAAAATACTGGCCGCTAACGATCAGGTCACCCGGTTTCAGTGTTCCGTTCTCCACCAGCAGGGTGGCAACATAACCACGGCCTTTGTCCAATGAAGCTTCTATGATGGTGCCGGTGGCTTCTCTTTCCGGATTAGCTTTCAGGTCAAGTATTTCGGCTTCGAGCAATATTTTTTCCAGCAGTTTGTCGATGTTCAGCCCTTTTTTGGCAGCGATCTCCTGATTTTGGTATTTACCGCCCCATTCTTCCACCAGCAGGTTCATCTGCGAAAGCTGCTCGTATATCTTTTGCGGATTGGATCCGTCCTTATCAATTTTATTGATGGCGAAGATCATTGGCACACCTGCCGCCTGCGCATGGCTGATGGCTTCACGGGTCTGCGGCATCACCGCATCATCCGCAGCGATAACGATAACCGCTATATCCGTCACCTTGGCGCCCCTTGCCCGCATTGCAGTAAATGCTTCGTGACCGGGAGTATCAAGGAATGTAATTTCTTTTCCGTTGGCCAGTTCCACCTGGTAGGCCCCGATGTGCTGGGTAATTCCGCCTGCTTCACCCGCCACCACATTGGCACTGCGGATATAGTCAAGCAATGATGTTTTACCGTGATCCACATGGCCCATGATGGTGACTATCGGAGAACGGAATTTCAGGTCTTCTTCTGCATCATCATCTTCCTCTTCCTCCATTTCCATTTGCTTTTCCATATCAATGAACTCCACATCATAGCCAAATTCGCTGGCCACCAGTTCAATTACTTCCGCATCCAGCCGCTGGTTGATGGACACCATGATGCCAAGGCTCATACACTTACTGATGACTTCGGCAAAACTTACATCCATCAGGTTGGCCAGTTCGCTTACGCTGATGAACTCCGTTACCTGAAGTTTGTTATCGTCCGCGGCATCGCCCTTGGCATCGGCCATCTCCTGTCTTTTCTCCCTGCGAATTTTTGCCTTCAGGCTTTTGCCACGGCCACCGGCGCCGGAGAGCTTGGCCTGTGTTTCCCGTATTTTTTCCTGTATCTCTTTTTCGTCAATAAGTTTGTCTTCTTTACGGCCGCGGCTATCCCTTCGTCCGCCTCCGCCGGTGCGGCCCCGGCCATCCCGGTTGAAACCACCCCCCGGTTTTTTGTCGCCATCCTTGTTGATGAATATTTCCCGCTTGACATCTTTCTTCTCGATCGGGATACGCTTTCTTTTTTTCTTCTCATCTTTTACCGGGCGGGTATCGCTGTCCACCGGCAGGTCGATCTTGCCGAGGATCTTGGGACCGGTCAGTTTCTCCACTTCAATATTCTCAATGACCGGCGGTTGATCCTGTTCGGTTGCAGCCGGCGCTTCTGCTACGGTTGCTTTCTCTTCAATTACCTCCCCTTTTTTTGCTTTCTTCGGTTTCCCTTTTACTAGTTTTTCTTCAGTGGTCCCGATAGCTATCGGGATGGCTTCCCCCGCCCCGGCGGGCTGGTCCTCTTTCTTTGCTTTAATCCCTTTCTTCGGTCTTGTGGAAGAATCGATGGTAGAGAGGTCTATCTTCTTCACCACTTTCGGCCCTTCTATTTCAGAGGTTTCCGCTTTCGGCACTTCCTCTTTTCCTTCGTCCGCTTTCTTTGCTTTGGCTGCGGGCTTCAGTTCAGTCGTCCCGCTAGCTATCGGGATGACTTCTTCTTTCCTGGCTTTGGAGGCAGTCTTCTCTTCCTTTTTGAACAGGATCTCTTCTTCTTCTTTTTTCTTTTTCACTTCGGCGGTGCTGCCTTTGGGCAATTCGAGCTGGTCGCTTTTTTGTTTTGCTGCTTTGTCACTTGAAAACTCAAGTTGCAGGGCACGGTACATGTCCTCTGCCAGCTTGGAAGTGGGCTTCAGTTCATCTTTGGGAAAACCCTTGCCTATCAGGAAGTCAATAAGGGTGTCCTGGCCAACATTGAACTCTTTGGCTGCAGCTAATAATCTCGGAAGTTTTAATTCTGCCATTCAGGTTTTTTAATTGTCAATAGGCAATGGGTTTCCGATAGTTATCGGGAGCCCTATGATAAATACTGCGTATTCACCATTCACTATTCACCATTCACGTTCCTATTCTTTTTCAAATTCTTCTTTCAGTACTTTCCTTACCTCGGCGATCGTTTCTTTTTCAAGGTCGGTCCTTCTTTCTAATTCTTCTGCGGTCAGGTCGAGCACACTGCGGGCGGTATCACAACCCACTCTTTTCAGTTCATCGATCACCCAGGTATCTATCTCGTCGCTGAATTCATCCAGATCAATGTCAAATCCTTCTACCTCGCCTTCATTGTCGCGGTACACATCCAGTTCATAACCGGTGAGTTCACAGGCCAGCTTGATGTTCACCCCGCGGCGGCCGATGGCCAGTGACACCTGGTCGGGTTTCAGATAAACATTAGCATGTTTGTTCTCATTGTCCAGTTCCATGCTGGTGATCCGGGACGGTGTAAGCGAACGCTGGATCAGCAACTGTATATTACTGGTCCAGTTGATGACGTCAATATTTTCATTCTTCAGTTCTCTTACGATACCGTGGATCCGGCTTCCCTTCATACCCACACAAGCGCCAACGGGGTCAATACGGTCATCGTAAGATTCCACTGCTACTTTGGCCCTTTCTCCCGGATCCCTTACGATCTTCTTTATAACGATCAGTCCGTCGAATATTTCAGGCACTTCTACCTCCAGCAACTTAGCCAGGAATTCAGGTGAAGTGCGGGAAAGAATGATGACGGGGCTGTTGTTCTTCATATCTACTTTCTTCACCACGGCACGGATGCTTTCCCCTTTTTTGAAATAATCCTGCGGGATCTGTTCGCTTTTGGGAAGTATCAGTTCATTGCCTTCATCATCCAGCAGCAATATTTCTTTTTTCCATACCTGGTACACTTCGGCGCTGATGATCTCGCCGATACGGTCGCCATATTTTTTGGCCAGTGCATTTTTCTTCAGGTCGCTGATACGGCTGGCCAGTGTTTGCTTGGCTGCAAGAATGGCCCGGCGGCCAAAATCATAAAGATCGATCTCCTGGTAGAGTTCTTCGCCCACTTCAAAGTCAGGTTCGATCTTTACGGCGTCCGTGTAGGCGATCTGTGCCAGGGGGTCTTCCACCTGACCATCTTCCACGATCATCCGGCGGCGGATGATCTCCAGGTCACCTTTTTCTGCGTTCACAATAACGTCAAAGTTTTCATCGCTTCCGAATTTTTTGCGGAGCAATGTTTTGAATACGTCTTCCACCACCTTCATCATCGTGGGGCGGTCAATGTTTTCTGCTTCCTTAAAATCCCGGAAAGCCTCCATCAGGTTAATACTTGCCATATCACAAAGTTTGAGATCGA